>JAUHZH010000092.1 GCA_030426065.1 Gammaproteobacteria bacterium | reverse complement strand
AAGTTTGGTCCAAAAGCAGCGGGCGGTGGCTGATTGTTGCCGTGGCTTCGGTGGCACGCTGAAAAACCCAACATAAAGATAACAGACCATGCCTTTGTTTAAAAAAAGACCCAGACGCAGTAACCTGGCGATGAAGTTGTTTGCCAGGCTTGATTTTGCTCGCTATGGCCATTTGATGTTCCACAAAGCACCTTTCAAAGGGGCTGAGTTAGACCAAAGCTTGGACAGTTTGGCTTGCTTGGATGATTTGTTGGAAATGGTCAGAAAAACAGAGCTGTCCAACGACGACCAGGCCATGGTGGTGATGGGTTTTGGTGCCTATGTCGGACAAGTCATCAGAAAGCATGCCAAAGGGAAATGGCATTGGGTGAAATATGAAAACGCCTTGCCATTCAATGAATCCATTGCTCATTTTGGCCCCAGCATGTCAACAGGTTATTTGTTGATGAATGGGACTCATGAAGTGGTGTTTCCTTTGGGTAAAGTCGTGAAGTTCCTCCAAAATGGTCGTGAGGACAGTGTGCAGGCTTTTGCGCAAGTGGTTGTTAATGAGTTGAAATAAGGGCTGAGATGAAATGAGTGAGATTGACTTTAAACGCAAACTTGCAGTCAAACGTCCGTATGGCAGGGCATCTGAAAGGACTGTTACGGCCGATCACATCACGACCCAATTGGAATCGGATCGGGGGCGGATCATTCAGTCGGCGTCGGTGCGGCGTTTACAGCAAAAGACGCAGGTGTTTCCTTTGGAGCGGAATGCCGCGGTGCGTTCTCGTTTGACTCATTCGATGGAGGTGCAGCAGAACGGGCGTTACATTGTCAAAACCTTGTTCAAAAAACTCGGTGATCGTGTTGAAGCGCTGGGTTTAGCTGGGTTGGCCGGGGCGGTGGAGTCATTGGTGGAAATGGCATGTTTGATGCACGACATCGGCAACCCGCCTTTTGGTCACTTTGGTGAGGCAGCGATCAACGATTGGTTTGCAGAGCATTTAACGGGTTTTGAGCAGTGGGATGGTGTCAAAGATGACGAATTGAAAGCCTTGTGGATCAAGGATTTGCAATGTTTTGAGGGCAATGCACAAGCCGTGCGTTTGACCTATTCATTGCAACAAATGAACCTGACACATGCGCAAACAGCTGCCATCCTGAAGTACACCCGAGGGGCTTTTGAGGACCGTGATGAAAAGGGGCCATTGCACGAGTTGCAAAAGAAGCCGGGATTTTATTGGTCAGAGCGTGAGGCCATAGAGAATTTACAGCAGGCTTTGGACATGAAGCCTGGTTGTCGCCACCCCTTCACCTACATCATGGAAGCCGCTGACGACATGGCCTATTGTTTGGCTGACATTGAGGATGCGGTGGAAAAGGACATCCTCAGCTTAAGCCGATTGTCGGATTTGATCGTCGATACATTTGCCGCATTGGGCGGTGATGTGGATGTTCAAAAAGTGCTGTCATACAACGGTCGGAAGAAGTCAGTCAGGCAGTTGGTGAGTGAAGCTTTGGCTGCAGCCAATTCGGACATGATTGATCAAAATCACCAATATTTCATCAAGTTGCGCATCAACCTGATTCATCACCTGGTTGACCATGCTGCGGAACGGTTCATCGAGCACATCGAAGCCATTCATGAAGGCCGTTTTAATCAGGCGCTGATGGAAGATGATTCGGTGGCCATGCGTTTGGTCCAAACCTTCAAAAAAATCGGTTTCCGTCACGTGTTCAATCACAAAGAAGTACAAACCCTGGAGCTGCAAGGCCATCGCATCATCACGGGTTTGCTGGACATCTATGCCAAGGTGTTGCGGTTGCCAGCCAGTGAAATGCCTATACTGATCGAAGGCAAGAGTCGGCGCTTGTATGAGCAGCTGCTGTTCAACCGACTGGATCCTAAAATCATCAAAGCCTATCAAAAAGCTGTTGTGAGGAACGATTCAGCATGTGAGTTTTATTTCCGTTGTCGCATGATTCAAGACCACATCAGTGCCATGACCGACCACAGTGCCTATGATGAATACCGGGTTTTGATGGTGGCGGAATGAAGACAGTCAAAATCAATTTGGTATTAAATATATTAGCGATTGCGTTCATTGTTATTACAGCCTACAAAGGCACATGGTCTTCATTGATTTTTGATTTGCCTTACATGTTTGCCGTGTGGGTATGGGTCGACATGAAAAATAGATTGGTATTATTTGCCACTTTGTTTTTCAATGGTTTACTTGCCTTTATTGGCTTGTTTTATCTTTTCACTGTATCTACAGGAATGCTTCATTTAGATTATGTTTCTAAGATGCAGGTTTTGTTATTTTCGGGGATACTGTTTTCTGCATTGCCTTTGTTCAATGTTTGGGTGATCAGGAAGCGGATTTTGAAATACTAAAGAGGGATGTTTTGAGAGTCACTGCTTGATGTATCAAGCCAAATCGAAAGTCCACTGGTGTGGAATACACACCCCCGACCTCGGCAACTGCTCCTGCGTTGCCCTAACTACCTACATCCATGTAGGGGCCTCTCAAGAGGGGAGGATTTAAAGAGCTGTCATTAAACCCTGCGTTTGGAATGACTCAGGCATGGTCAGTACCATGTTGTTTTGGCTTGTGCTGCTTTCCTTGTGATTCTGGGGTGGTTGTGACAAGATAAGCGCTTTTAAATTTGCCGTATTGAACATGAAAATCAGCAGCGCATTTGACGGTGGTCGCATTGAAGTCATCAAGGCCGATTCACCAGACGACATTCAGGTCAACATCAAAAACGATTCACACTCTGACTTCCGTCAGTGGTTTTACTTTCGCATCCAGGGCATCAAGGACCATAATTGCGTGGTGAAATTTTTGAACGCCGCGGACTGTTTCATCCCCACCGGTTGGAAGGATTATGACGTCTGTGCATCTGTTGACCGCGAAGAGTGGTTCCGTTTGCCCACCGATTTCGATGGTCAACAAATGACGGTTGAATTCGATGCCGACACCGATGACATTTACTTGGCTTATTTCGCACCGTATTCTTTTGATCGCCATTTGAATCTCCTGGCTTTCGCGCAACAATCTGATTTGTGTCGTTTACAATCATTGGGCGAAACGGTTGATGGCCGAGATTTTGACATGCTGGTCATAGAAGACGGAGATGTGGATGTCGAAAAGAAAAACATTTGGGTGATTGCCCGTCAGCACCCGGGCGAAACCATGGCCGAATGGTGTGCCGAGGGGTTCATTGAAACCGTTTTGGATGCCGATAACCCAACCGCCAAAAAAATGCTGCAATCGTGTCGCTTTTTTGTCGTTCCTAACATGAATCCTGACGGCGCTTACCGAGGCAACCTGCGAACCAATGCCACCGGTGCCAATTTGAACCGTGAGTGGTTGGAGCCTTCGATGGAACAATCTCCAGAAGTGTACTTGGTCAGAGAGCAAATGCACAAACACGGTGTCGATGCCTTCATTGACATGCACGGAGATGAAGACATCCCTTACAACTTCGTCGCCGGTTGTGAAGGCAACCCAGGCTATGATGACCGCTTGAAGGATTTGGAAGAGACCTTCAAAGCCGCCTTCCATGCCGCCAGCCCAGATTTTCAAGACGTCCATGGCTACCCCAAAGACGAACCCGGAAAGGGGGATTTGCGCATCGCGACCAATTACGTGGGTGAAACATTCAAATGTTTGGCTTACACCTTGGAAATGCCATTCAAGGACAACCACGACTTGCCCGATGAGCAGTATGGTTGGTCTCCAGAGCGTAGCAAGAAATTGGGTGAAGACATCGTCATTGCCCTGAATAACAGCTTGCACAAAATCTGATTCTTTTTACCCAACGGTCACAAAGCCCAGATAAGCTTTGTGGCCGTTTTATCTTTGGAAACTCACATGAAGATCATCCTCGCTGCCAGTTGTTTATTCGTTGCTTTCAATGGCATGGCCGATTCGGCCTGTCAGCAAGCCAACACCACCATTGCCCAAATTCAAGGCAGTGGCGCGGTCAGTCCATTGCTTGACCAAAAGGTCACCATTGAGGGCATCGTCACCGGTGATTTCCAGGGACAAAATGGTTTGGGTGGTTTTTTTATTCAATCATTGAAAGGCGATGGCGATCCAGCCACATCAGAAGCGTTGTTTGTTCACCATTCAAAAACTGAAGTGGCAGTGGGCGAGCATTGGGTGCTGGAAGGCGTGGTTTCAGAACGGCATGAAATGACCCAAATCAACCAAGTCAAATCGGCCTATTTGTGTCAAAAAGCGCAAGATTTGCCAGAGGCAACGCCATTGACACTGCCTTTGAAAAGTCAGGATTTGGAGGCATTCGAAGGCATGTTGTTGGAATTGCCACAAACCTTGACGGTGACCGACATTTACCAATGGGCTCAATATGGTCAATTGACCTTGTCCCATGGTCGGGTTTTTGGCCCCACACAAGTGGCGATGCCAGGCCAAGCGGCTCAAAAAATAAAGGCCGAGAATGCATTGAACAAAATCACCATCGACGATGGTCGCGACGGCCGTTATTTGCCTCAAACCTTGCGCACCCAAGAAAAAGCAGCGCCTTTTTCAGCACAGCACCCTTTGCGGCTGGGGTATCAGGTAACGGGTGTCAAGGGTGTGTTGGATTATGCTTTTGGCCAATTCCGAGTGCAACCCACCGAGGCTCTGCGGTTCGACAGCCACGGCAACCCACGTCAAGCACAAGCCGATTCCGTGGGTGGTGACATCCAGGTAGCGACCTTCAATGTGGAAAACCTGTTCAGAACCATCGATCATGGCAAAGACATTTGTGGCCCCAAGAAAAACTGGGGTTGTCGTGGGGCCGATTCCAAGACGGAATGGCAGCGACAGCTGGACAAGGTCGTTTCAGCGATTGTTCAATCGGGCGCTGAGCTGGTGGCCTTGCAAGAATTGGAAAATGACCAAGACGCCAGCGTCAAGGCCTTGATTGCAGCATTAAATGAACGCAGTGGGGTTGAATGGTCTTATGTGAACACTGGTGCTTTGGCCGATGACGTGCTGAAAAATGGCATCATTTATCAGGGTGATTCGGTACAACCGCTTGGCAGTCACAAAATTTTGGACAACCATTCCATGCCAGCATACAGGGTGCATCGACACCGACCGGTGGTTTTGCAAGGCTTTGAAACAGGCTCTGGTGTGCGGTTTCAATTGGCGTCGATTCACATGAAATCAAAAAGTTGTCGTGAAGCCGAAGGCGAAAACAAAGCCCAAGGCGATGGTCAGGGTTGTTACGCAGGAGAACGCACCTTGGCTGCGAAGCAGTTGTTGACTTGGTTGTCAGGTGATCCATTGGGCCTGGGCATCCAAGCCACGCTGTTGGCTGGAGATTTCAACAGTTATGGCAGAGAAGATGCCATCCGTGTTTATGAAGCCGGTGGTTTCACTGATGTCATTCGCCACAGCCAAGGTGACCGCAATTGGACTGCATCTTATCGAGGCCAAGTGGGTGCCTTGGATCACATTTTCCTCAATGAAGCGGCCATGAAACATTTCACCGGCGCCAGCCAATGGCACATCAATGCCGATGAATTTCATGGCTTGGGTTACAACGAAGAAGATTGGGATCAAGGCCACCCCAAGCCAACCCAATACTACAACAATGACCCGTTTGCCTCATCAGACCACGACCTGGTTTTGGTGGGTATCAAAAAATAGTATTTTCATTCTGTTTGATTGGTGTTAAAACAGGGCTTTTCGACCCATAACAACAAACAATGACTGCAGACAACCAAGCGTGGCTGGGCGCACTAAGAGAGAAAATCGACCAGATCGATGCCACCATTCAAAACCTGATCACTGAGCGTGCGGAAATTGCCAATGAAGTGGCGATGAGCAAAGCCAAAGCCAAAACAGGTGGTGTGTTTTACCGCCCTGAGCGTGAGGCGCAGGTATTGCGTGCCGTCAAAGAGCGCAACGACGGCCCCTTGTCAGATGAAGTTTTGGTTCGCTTGTTCAAAGAAATCATGTCAGCCTGTTTGGCCCAGCAGAAACCTTTGAACATTGCCTACTTGGGTCCTGAGGGCACTTTTTCTGAAATGGCTGCTTACCGTTTCTTTGGCCATGCCATCAAAGCCATGCCTGAATCCACCATCGATCAGGTGTTCGCTGAAGTGGAAGCGGGTGCCGCTGATTTTGGTGTGGTGCCTGTGGAGAATTCCACCGAAGGTGCGGTCAACAACACCTTGGACATGTTCTTGTCATCGCCTTTGAAAGTGTGTGGTGAGTTGGATTTGCCCATCCACCACAACCTGATGTCCAAATGTGAATCGTTGGAACAAGTCAAAGTCGTGTTTTCACACCGCCAGTCATTGGCACAATGCCGGGCGTGGTTGCGCAACAACGCACCGCACGTCGAAACCATTGCCGTCAGCAGCAACGCCGCTGCCGCCCGCAAAGCGACATTCACCGAACATGCGGCCGCGATTGCCGGTGAATCAGCGGCGGCGATGTATGGTTTGAATTTATTGCACACCGACATCGAAGACCGACCTGACAACGCCACGCGTTTTTTGATGATTGGCAAACAATTGTTGGCGCCCAGTGGCGCGGACAAAACGTCGTTGTTGGTGTCGGCCACCGACGAAGCGGGCATTTTGTTCCATATCCTGAAGCCCTTGAATGACCACGGTGTCAGCATGTCGCGGATTGAATCCAGACCTTCGAAACAGGGTCGCTGGGACTACGTCTTTTTCATTGATGTGATGGGTCACGCTGAAGATGAAGCGGTGGCCAGTGCTTTGCGCGCCATGTCACGCCACACCAAACACCTCAAGGTACTCGGTTCTTATCCACAATCGGTCTAAATCAGCGCCAGCTTTGGCTGGTTTAAAGTGCATTTTGGCAGTGTTTTGTGTATAATGACGCGCCGATTGGTGGGTCAATCTTGACCTGCACTTTTCACATGCCCTCATGCCACCCCGGCACAGAGGGGGACACTCGATTCAAACCTTTGAATCACTCATATGATAACAAAGCAAGCGCCAAAGCTGGTTTGGCCGTGCTGATAAGGAACTGATATGAACATTTTTGAAACCATTGACAAAACAGAACACGAAGAGGTTGTCTTTTGTCATAACAAAGACGTTGGTTTGAAAGCCATCATTGCCATTCACAATACAGTTTTGGGTCCCGCTTTGGGCGGTTTGCGCATGTGGCCTTACAAAACTGAACAAGAAGCATTGAACGACGTTTTGCGTTTGTCTCGCGGCATGACCTACAAAGCCGCGGTATCTGGTTTGAACTTGGGTGGCGGTAAATCCATCATCATTGGCGACCCCAAAGTTGACAAGTCTGAAGAGTTGTTCCGCGCTTTTGGCCGTTTCATTGATTCTTTGGGCGGTCGTTACATCACCGCTGAAGACGTGGGCATTGATGTCAATGACATGGAATATGTGTTTCAAGAGACTGAAAACGTGGTCGGTGTTCACCAAGTTCATGGTGGTTCTGGCGACCCTTCTCCCTTCACTGCATTCGGTACCTACCAAGGTATCAAAGCCAGTTTGGAGAAAAAATACGGCAACCAAGAAGTGGGTAACTACGCTTATGCGGTCCAAGGTGTTGGTCACGTGGGCTTTGAGTTGGTTAAATTGTTGCGTGCCGACGGTGCCAAAGTGTTCGTCACGGACATCAACCAAGAAGCGGTTGATCTGTGTGTCAATGAATACGGTTGTGAAGCGGTTGGTTTGGATGAGATTTATGATGTCGATGCGCAAATTTATGCACCTTGTGCTTTGGGCGCCACCGTCAATGACG
>JAUHZH010000091.1 GCA_030426065.1 Gammaproteobacteria bacterium | reverse complement strand
TGCAAAATCAACCCAGTTGTTGCCGCCATCGGTTGATATTTCAACCACCACGCCATCCCATTCAGCTTCAATTTGCCACCAGGCATTGTAATCAACCGTTGGTGTGCCACTGTTGGGTATTTCCAAAACTGGAGAATACATCCGGGCACAGGTGTTGTTGGTGTATGTGGCTGCACCTTCGTAAGTGTTGCGGTAGCTGAGCAAACCGTTACTCGAGCGGTCGTTGGATATCGACCAGGTACCTGAAAGGTTCATCAACATGCTGTTGTCGACATCATCACTGATGTTACCAATGTTGCTCGAAGTGCTGCCCAATGGTGTGCCAACCAATTCAGAGGAAAACAAGGTTTCATTGCCGTTGTTGACTGCAGACACGCGGTAGAAATAGCTTTGTCCATGGGTCACTGCCATGTCGTCAAAACTGGTGCCATTGACGGTGGCCACCAAGTTTTGGGCGCTTGGGACAAAGTTGTGGTTGGTGTCACGGTATATGTTGTAACTGACATTGGGGTCAGTTGGGCATTGGCTGGTGCCGCTGTCCCAAGTCATGGAGATTTGACAACTGTCATTGACCGTACTGCTGATGGCTGCTGAACTGCTGTTGAATGCTGGTGGAACGGGGCAGTTTTGTGCTGACACGGCTTCAACGCAATTGCTGTAGGCGCTGACGCCATCGGCGTTGAATGCGCGCACTTGGTAGGCATACTCATAACCCCCAAATGCATCTTGGTCGCTGAAAGTGGTTGACCCACTTTGGCCAATGAATCGCATGGTGCCTGGTTCATGTGATTGACAAGAGCCATTGCTGCGGTAGATTTGGTAGTGATCGGCGTTGTTCGCAGCAGTCCAACTCAAGTCAACGCCATTGACGTCATTGTTATCGACAGTGAGGTTGCTTGGGTCAGAGAGTGGCATGGGGCTGTTGCTGCCCAAAGCACCACCGACAATCAAGGCGAATCCTTGGCGATCAGAGCCGAACGTTCCATCACCGGGTACATTGGGGGCCGACACCGTGATTTGATAAGTGCCTGATGCGGGTGCGGTCAATCGCACCTGTTCAACGGTATTGATGGCATCCGCAGAGCCTCCGGTTTGTGAAATCGCTTGAACGGCACTGTTGAAAACGTTACCCAAAAATGTACCATTGGGTGCCACAACCGTTAAGTTCAAGTCATTGACCAAAGTCACGCCTGAGCCGGTTGGTCCGGGCAGGTCATACCAAGTCAAAGTCGCACGGAATTCTTCACCAGACAAGACATCGACGTCATAAGTGATCGATTCACCAGTGGCCAAACCACTTCGGTTGGTGACATCCCAGAATTTGACTGAACGTGAATCGCCATCAAAATAAAGGGTGTTGTTGAGCCAAGGTCGGCCCCAACCGGTGTGTCGGTAATTGAATCCAGCATCGGCGTTGGATCCATTCAGCAACATGGCTTTCATCAGTGGTCCACTGGGAACATAGCTGTCTGTTGCTGTGCGAATGCCTGTTGGATAAAAGCCATCGGTGAAGTATTGTCTTAACAACGCCGTGGCTCCTGCCGTGATGGGGGTGGACATGGATGTGCCGCTTTTGGACGATTTTTGTGGCGTGACATCCAATGTGTTGTCATCAACCAAGTTGCCTGCTGCCGATTGTATGCTCGATCCGGTGGCTGAAATGTCGGGTTTAAGACGGCCGTCATCGGTCAGGCCTCGATTGGAGAACCCTGCCACTGTGGTGCTGTTGCCATGACCCAATGCACCGACAGTCAAGGCAGATTTGGCATTGCCTGGAGAGCCTGTGCTGTTGTTGGTGCCGTCGTCGTTTCCTGCTGCAAACGCCACAATCAAATTTTCATGGTGTCGCAAGGTGCGGTCGAGGTTTTGGTCAGATGAAACGTATTCACCCAATGTGCTGGCACCGTAGCTGTTGCTGTGGATACGCACACCGGCTTGGTAGGCTTGCTCCCACATGGCTGATGAACCGACGCCTGTCAAAGCACTGTCACCGCCCAAGTCTTGGAACAAAATTTGGGCATTGGGTGCCATGCCATCATCTGAATCGTAGCCTGATTGTGTGGGAGATGACAGGGTGCCTGTGTCACCAATACATTGAAAAGCCACACATTCTGAACGGTCACCGGCTACAGAACCGGCGACGTGGGTGCCATGGTAGCTGGCCCATTGGTGGTCATATGATGTGGCACCTGGCATGATCCAGTACGCGACCACTTTCCGGTCGGCATGGAAACTTCCCATGGTCGGTGGAGCCGTCATTTCGGCATCAGTGATGGCAGAGGTTTGGCTGTTACCGTCGTCATAGTCGGTGAACCAGTTTTCATTGCGGTCCAGTCCTGAGTCAGCGACACCCACGATTTGACCGGTTCCATAAATGCCTTGGTCGAAAATGGACTGATCTACTGTGCTGCCTGAAGTGTCTTGAACAGCCGGAACCGCGTCTTCATTGAAAAAGCGTTCAGCGCGATGAACACCCAACCATTGAACGCCTTCCATGTGTGACAAGGCATTGAGTCCAGCATCCAACTCAGCTGCTGGGATGTTGACAGCAACGCGGTGATCGCTGGCAGGAATGTTGCTTTGAGCAAAGTGAGCGTTGGGTAAGGCTTTTCTCACCAAATTTTCTAATTGCGCCCTCGGGTAATCTTTGTAAGCCACAACTTCTATGGTGTGGTTGGCTTGAACCGATCGATTTTGTGGCCACAGATGCGGAGATATTTTGAAACCGGATTGCATGGGACCATACCAACGGATGTCATGGTTTTGATCCAAACGCTTTTTGTCTGATTGTTGCCAGTTAACGATGAAGGCATCATTCTTCAGTGGCTGGATGACTTTGAATCCTTGTTTTTCTAACCAGTGGAAATTGGCTTTGTTTTTGTCAAATTGGACAATGCCGTAATGGTTCGACTGGATGTTGTTCAGACCGAGGTGAGCAAAACTGAGCTGGTCGGAAACGGGGTCAAATATACCCGATTTGAAAATCAGTTGCTGTCCATCTAAGGCGGTTCGAATGTGCTCTGCGCTGGGTTTTTGGCTCGGGAGGGTGGCTGCATGTAAGGGGCTGCCTTGAGCCAGAACCAATCCCATGGTGGCGATCAATGGTTTGAGTTTGAATGTCATTTTTTACCTTCTTTTTGATGAGGGGTGCTTGGATGAATCCATGTTCAGCCCCAGTTTGTTGAATGCTGCTTGGGTCCCTTTTTCTTGTTTTTAACGACCCAAAAGCAGCTTAATGGTTTTGCCACCTTAGCTCAATCAGTGAATCAAATAAATAAGGGTGTTCCCTCAATTGTCAAAGCATCAAACAGGGGTGTTCACTCAAAGGGCATGAAATGACTGTGATTGGTTGCGACCGTTGTTTTTTGCATGGTACAGCGCTTGGTCGGCTTTTTTGTAAAACTCAGGTAATTCACCCTGTGCAGGTTCGCAACAATAAAACCCCGCAGAAACAGTGAATTCGATGGGAGAGTTCTTTAATGGCAAAGGGTTGTCCATGGCTTTTTTGCATAAGGCTTCTGCCAATTGGCGGGTGCCCTCATGGTCCAGTTTTGGGGCTGTGATGGCGAATTCTTCACCGCCAATTCGGGCCACTTGAAATTCTTTGGTCAACACTTGCTCTGACATCAGTTGCGCCAAATGAAGCAACATGTCATCTCCCACCGCGTGGCCATATTGGTCATTGATTTGTTTGAAATGGTCTATGTCAATCAAAAGCAGGGACAACGCTGATTGGTCGTTTTTACAATGAATCAAAGTGTTGTTGAAATGTTGGATGAAATTCCTGCGGTTGGCCAATTGTGTCAAGTCATCGGTCAAACTGAGTTTTAACAGTTTGGCATTGGCTTGTTTGATGGTGGCGGTTTGCTCTGCCACTTCCTGTTTCAAATTGTCGTTGAGCCTAATGATGTCACTGCGGTTCTGGATCACGGCTTGGTACAACGGCGTGATTTCCATGGGCATGGCTCGAGCCAAACTTTTTTGCTTTTTGATCGATAACTGATCATCTTTGATTTTATTGATCATCCATTCCAGTCGCCTCACAGCCAAACGACTCAGCATGTAACCCAAACCCTGTGCCAAAATGGGACTCAGTATCAACAATGACAAAGCCGTGAGCACCAATTGGCCCAACTGGTCCATGATCGGTTGTTTTTTGTACAAGGAAACCAAATGCCAACCCCAGGGATAGGTCTTGCTTTGCATCAAATACAAAGGCTGGTGTGGCTCAATTGATGAAAATGAAAAGAGAGCCAATTGTGTTGGTGATCGCTGGGTTGTGAAGGGTTGAAGCTTTTCTAATGGCAAATCACCTTGATAAAGGATGACTTGGTTGTTTTGGTCTATCAAGACATATTCCATGGCAGGGTGTGATTTCAACGCATTCAAAATGCTTTCAAACGGATTGATTTTTAGCGAGCCTTCAAGGATGCCGATGGGTTGTGCTGTGTTGTTGTCCTTGATGGCCATGCTGATGGCTGCAATCATGTCGCTACCAAAGCCCTTGCCTTTGAAGCCAGATGAAACATAGACCTGATCAGGAAACATCATTGCTTGTTTGAAATAGGCTCGTTCGTTGACATAAATGTCATCAGGATCCTCGCCAGTCCTGTCGATGGAATCACTGAGGGAAAAGTGGGTGATTTTGCCTTCACTATTGGTGATCAACATGGAGAGAAATTGAGGCATCCTTTGGTGAAGTTGTTTGAGTTGGTCACTGGTTTTTTCAGGTTGGTCAATGATTTCAGAAAACAGGTCACTTTTTTCCCTGAATATGCGGGTGAATAGATTCATGTTCTGAAGCACATTGGTATAACTGATTTCATGCGTCAATGAAAAAGTGTTGGCGGTTTGGGCCAACAACTCATCGGTGTTTTTTTTCAGTTGGTACAATTGAAAAGCGATCAATACGGCGGTCAGTGCCAGACCAATGTGAAACGCTGCCATTTGCCGAATTGATTTGAAAGCTTCGGCATCCACTTGGGTCATGAAGAGGTTCAATTTTCTTGAATGAATGAACAGCGAGGCCAAAGTCGAATAACAAACCACATTGACCATGTCCATGCCTGCTTCAAAGAGGAAGCTGCCATTTTTATATGGTTGGTTGATTTCAAATAAAGGGCAAATGAAATAAGCCAGTGGTAAGACAATCCCAAGCCAATAAGTGACGTTGATGGACAAGACAGAGCGCGCCCTCTGCCCCAATAAATGTGACATCAACAAAGCTTCGCCTATCAAGGCAAAAAAAAGAAAATATTCGCCATTGATCAAGAAGGGTATTGAAATGATGGCAGCTGCAGGCAGTGTTTTAATCGGCGATAGAAACTTGGCCAGCAGAATGGTGACGGCCGGTCCAAAAAAGAGTGCATGTCCAAGGACAAAAGGGAATTGAAACCAGTTGAGCACAAAGCCCAAAAGCAAAAAAAACAGCAGAATAGCTGGTTGAACCTTTCTGTATTTGATCACACACCCCCATGTTATGAACTGCAATCATCATACCATAAAGAAAAGGTGCAGCGCAGTCTGAGGGTCTGCATGTCTGAGTGAACAGTGCATTCCGCACCCAGCTTATTTGATTATCACCACTGGGTGCGGTTTTTGTGACTTATTTTGCCAGTTTCAGCCAGGTTTCAACCACGGTGTCTGGGTTCAAAGAAACCGATTCGATCCCTTGTTCAAGCAACCAAGCTGCCAAATCGGGATGGTCAGATGGGCCTTGACCACAAATGCCGACGTACTTGCCTCGTTTTTTACATGCTTGAATCGCCATCGACAGCATTTTCTTGACCGCGGGGTCGCGTTCATCAAACAAATCAGCAATGATTCCGGAGTCACGATCCAGCCCCAAGGTCAATTGGGTCATGTCGTTCGAGCCGATGGAAAAGCCATCAAAAATATTCAGAAATTCATCCGCCAACAAGGCATTGGAAGGCAGTTCACACATCATGATGATTTTCAAGCCGTTGTCACCTTGCTTGAGGCCGAATTTGGCCATCAAATCGATCACAGCTTGTCCTTCCTCTAACGTCCTGACAAAGGGCACCATGGCCCAGACATTGGTCAAGCCCATTTCATCTCTAATGTATTTCAAAGCCTCACATTCCATTTCGAAACAATCAACAAATGAGTCATCGAGGTAGCGAGAAGCGCCGCGGAAACCCAACATGGGGTTTTCTTCATTCGGTTCGAATTGTCTGCCTCCGATCAGGTTAGCGTATTCATTGGATTTGAAGTCGCTCAAACGAACGATGACTGGGTTGGGGTTGAAGGCCGCTGCCAATGTGGAGACACCTTCAGCCAGTCGTTTGACAAAGTAATCGCGGGGTGAAGCGTAAGCGGCCACCATGGGGTCGGTGATGCTTTTGACGTCCGCGGGTTGGTTGTCGTAGTTCAACAGCACTTTTGGGTGGATGCCAATCATGCGATTGATGATGAATTCCAAACGGGCCAATCCGATGCCGTAATTGGGCAAGTTTTGAAAATCAAAAGCCCGGTCTGGGTTGCCCACATTCATCATGATTTTCAGTGGGGCATCTGGCATGTTTTGCAAATCCGTCACTTTGACATCAAAACCCATCAAACCATCATAGACATAACCGGTGTCACCTTCACAACATGAGACGGTGACTTCAGATTGATGTTTGATTTTGCTGGTGGCATCGCCACAGCCAACGATTGCTGGGATGCCCAGTTCGCGTGCAATGATGGCGGCATGACAGGTTCGGCCGCCACGGTTGGTGACGATGGCGGCGGCTTTTTTCATGATCGGTTCCCAATCAGGGTCGGTCATGTCCGTGACCAGCACATCTCCGGCTTCGATTTGGTCCATTTGGGCAATGCTTTTGATGACCTTGGCTGTGCCTTGCCCGACTTTTTGACCAATGCTTCGCCCTTCGCAAACCACATCGCCTTGTTTTTGTAAACTGTAACGTTCAATGCTTTGGCCTGTGTTCTCACGGGATTTGACCGTTTCAGGTCGGGCCTGAACAATGAACAGCTTGCCGCTTTTGCCGTCTTTGGCCCATTCGATGTCCATGGGCCTGCCATAATGCTTTTCAATGGTCATCGCCATGTGAGCCAATTGTTCCACTTCGTCGTCGCTGATGGAGAATTGTTGAGAGCGGGCAGGGTCGATGTGTTTGGTTTCTACGCCACCTGTAGTTGCGTAAGTCATTTCCAATGCTTTGCCACCCAAATTGCGACGCAAGACGGCGGGGCGGTTTTCTGCCAAAGCGGGCTTGTAAACATAGAACTCATCAGGATTCACAGCGCCTTGGACCACCATTTCTCCCAAGCCGTATGAAGAGGTGATGAAGACCACGTCATTGAACCCTGATTCGGTGTCCATGGTGAACATCACACCCGATGCGGCCAAATCTGACCTGACCATCATTTGAACACCCGCTGACAGGTAAACGTCGTCATGATCAAAACCGTGGTGGACGCGGTAAGATATGGCGCGGTCATTATATAGTGAGGCAAACACTTCATGGGCTTTTGACAAAACATCGTCAATGCCGTTGACGTTCAAAAACGTTTCTTGCTGCCCTGCAAAAGAGGCGTCTGGCAGGTCTTCGGCCGTGGCAGATGAACGCACGGCCACTGAAAATTCACTGCCCAACTCGGATTTCATTTCAGCATAGGCATCGGAGATGGCCGATTGTAAAGCCGGTTGAAACGGTGTGTTGAGCACCCAGCTTCTGATGTCAGATCCTGCACTTTGTAAAGCATCGATGTCTTCAATGTCCAAACCATTGAGGCGGTCACTGATTTTTTGACTTAAGCCTGAATCTTCC
>JAUHZH010000452.1 GCA_030426065.1 Gammaproteobacteria bacterium | reverse complement strand
ATGGTACCCAATTGACCAACCACACGCATCGCATCTGGAGCAGCAATCACGACGTCAAAATCATAATCACCTTTCTTGACTTGCTCTGCCAAGTCATCGAAACCAACCACATCAGCACCGGCTTCTTTGGCTTGCTCGGCTTTTTCACCTTGAGCAAAAACCGCAACTTTGACGGTTTTACCTGTACCGTTAGGCAACACGGTGGCACCACGTACGGCTTGGTCTGATTTGCGCGCATCAACACCCAACTGAACAGCCACATCGACTGTTTCATCAAAGTTTTTAGAAGCGTTGTTGCGAACAATGTCCAAAGCTTCCATCACTTCATACTTTTTCAGCAAATCCAATTGCTCTTTCAAAGCGCGAATTCTTTTACCTTGCTTAGCCATCAGTTCACTCCTTCAGTTTCAATGCCCATGCTGCGTGCTGTACCGGCGATGGTGCGAACAGCCGCATCCATGTCAGCAGCCGTCAAATCAGGCTCTTTCATTTTGGCGATTTCTTCTAATTGTTCACGACCGATTTTTGCCACTTTTTCTGTGTTTGGTGTTCCAGAACCTTTGGCAATGCCAGCGGCTTTCAACAACAAAACTGCTGCTGGAGGGGTTTTGGTAACGAATGTGAAACTTCTGTCATTGTAGACAGTGATCACCACAGGAATCGGCAAACCTTGCTCAACATCACCAGTCTTGGCATTGAAGGCTTTACAGAATTCCATGATGTTGACACCATGTTGACCCAAAGCTGGACCGACTGGTGGCGACGGATTGGCCTGACCAGCAGGCACTTGCAATTTAATATACGATTGTACTTTCTTAGCCATTGTTCTCTCCGGGTGCAAACGCCCTGTTCAGGCTCCCCATTAAAATCAATTTACATTTTTTCAACTTGACCGAATTCCAATTCGACCGGAGTTGATCTTCCAAAGATGGACACAGCCACTTTCATGCGACTCTTTTCATAATCCACTTCTTCTACTTCGCCATTGAAGTCCGCAAACGGACCATCAATCACGCGAATCACTTCGCCCACGTCAAACAACGTCTTAGGCTGCGGCTTGTTCTCGCCGTCTTGAATTCTTTGCAAAATGGCATTGGCTTCTTTTTCCGTGATCGGAGCCGGCTTCTCAGCCGTGCCGCCAATGAAACCCAACACTTTGGGTGCATCTTTAACCAAATGCCAAGTCTCGTCATTCATTTCCATTTGAACCAAGACATAACCAGGGAAAAACTTGCGTTGAGTTTCGCGCTTTTGCCCTTTTCTCATCTCAACCACGGTTTCTTTTGGCACCAGCACTTCACCGAAGTAATCCTGCATACCAAATCGCTCAATGCGCTCTTGCAATGATTTGCAGACTTGCATTTCAAAGCCTGAATAAGCGTGAACGACGTACCACCTTTTAGCCATTGACAAGACTCCTCACCGATCACTCAAAAAAGTATTCAACCAAATTACTGAAAATGGAATCAGCAATAAAAAGAAACAAACCAAAAACAATCACCAGTCCAATCACTATCAATGTGGTGTGAACAGTTTCGTTCTTGGTGGGCCATACAATTTTTTGACGCTCGATGTTGGCGTTTTTAACAAATTTAGC
>JAUHZH010000090.1 GCA_030426065.1 Gammaproteobacteria bacterium | reverse complement strand
CCCTGATCACGAATCAGAGTTATAACAATGAAATTTATGCGTTCAACTCAGATGCTGAATTGGTTGCCACCGCCGATCAATTCAGCAACGGCCAATGGACCATCAACCATTTACCTGATGGCGTTTATCATGTGGCTGCAACCGTAGCCAATTACCGCACCACTTTTTATCCAGACTCCAGTTGCCAGGTCAATTCTGTTCATGAATGCTTGAACAATGGGTTTCAGACCGTCACTCATCATCATCAACAAAACACCACCGGTGTTGATTTTCACATGGAGGAAGCCGCTTCTATTTCGGGTACAGTGAGGAATTACCTGGGCGAAATAAGCAATGGAATGGAAGTTCGTCTGTATAACATGAGTGGCGGTGTTTTGAGGTCAACAACCACCAACAATGGCTTTTATGAATTCTCAGGATTACAAGCAGGCCATTATCGGGTTATGGGGAACGCCAGGTAGCAGAACACTTACCTTGGAATCCCCACCATGTTTGGCGGACAAGTTTGTTACGACCCTTTAAATTACCGTTTAGTTTGTGACAGTCCAAACACGGGAAATACCATCGCGCTGTTGGACGGCCAAGACAGGAACAACGTCAACATCACATTGAAAGAAGGTGCGACGATTTCTGGGACCTTACGCAATGAGGATGGAGATAACCTGTCGGGAAGCATCACTGCCTATTATAAAAACGAATATGGTACATACAGTCATGTCATTTCAACATCAGCATCAAATGGACAGTACGAGTTAAAAGGGTTGGCTGGAGGAAACTTCAAACTCAAAGCATCCAGTCAAGATCACGTCACGGAACTTTATAACAACATTGCCTGTGATCAATTCAGTTGTAACTATGAATCAGGTCACAACATCGGTCTGACCAACACCTCGAACATACATCGTCATTTTGTGTTGGATGACTTGGAGTCTGTCACATTTAACTTCAGCCAATCCTTAAGCAATGGTGGCTATGTCAATGTATATGATGCAAACACGGAGCAAGAAGTCCATTCGCAGTACCTGAACAATTCCAACTCCACTGAAATCAGGTTGATGCCAGGAAGTTATAAATTCAAGTTCAGATTTTATGATGGCCATTTCACCAAATTCTATGGTGGCCCCAATTGTTACCAAGACCAAAGTTGCTCATTTTCACAAGGCAGCACAGTCAACGTCAGCAGAAATCAAAGTCGTGTTTTGGGCATCAACATTGACAAAATGTTTTTGTTGAACTTAACCATCAACAGGCAAGTCAACACAGGTTATGACTGGGTTTATGTTGATGTCTTTAAAAGCAACAACACAATCACATCTTATAAATTCCATTCTAATGCATCTGAAACGCTCGAAATTCCAGTTCAGGGAAACATCAAGCTCACAGCGAACATCCCTGGATACCAAAAACAAATGTACAATGGCATTGTTTGTGCGGATGAATGCAACTTGTCTCAAGGGCATAACATCAATGCCCAACCCAATCAATCGATTGACATCACAATGCACATGACTCCCAAACAAAAAATTCGCGGTCGGGTTCTAGATTATCAAAACAACCCTGTCGTTGGTGGGTCTGTAATATTGTACTCAACGAGATATAATTCTTTAAGATCTGAAGGCACAACCACGACTGATCAAAATGGATTTTATGAGTTTACTGGCTACTTAGATGAAACAGAAAACTATGTCATCAAAGCAAATGGTGATGACCTGCAGTTAGACACGTTCAATGATGGCATCACTTGTAACGGCACATGTGAAATTGATGATTACCTCCCCTTCCAAATCATACCCAATCAAACCACACTGAAGTTAATCAAACTGAAAAAGAAAGGCACTTTCAACGTATCACAGGTTCGTTTTATTGGAGGTGGTTTGGCTTATGATACGGAAGCCATTGTGATCAAAGACACTAATTACTCAACTCGGTATGAAACAGACGTATTGAATGGATCAATTTCCAATTGGCCCTTGAACTTACAAAAATTCAAGATGGCCTTCAAACACATGGGACACTACACCGTATTTCCCAATATCTATTGCGGAAAATCTTTAGCCAGCAATTGTCTGGACCAAGGCCATGTATTCACTGTTCCACCTGCACAAAACAAAACCATCGCAGCAGCCAACATACACCAGAGCGGTGTCATTAAGGTGACGCTCAAAAATTCAGATAACATACCAGTATCAAACCAAAGTGTTAAGCTGTTTACAAGCACTTATGATTTATTCTCCTCTCGAACCTCGAATCAAGCGGGCGAAGTAGAATTCAGTGGTTTGGACAGTGACCAATACATCATATTTACAAGTTCAAACAACCAAAGGTATGTACCTTCTTTGTACCCTGATGTGGCCTGCCCTGGTGGCATTGGTTTTGGTTGTGTATATTCGGATGGCACATTGGTTGACATTGACATCAATGAAACCAAAAACTTGAACATGACCTTGCCTCAGAATCCATCCGTCAACGCCCTCATGAGGGATGCTTACACGCAAGAGTTACTTGATGATTACAACGTCAGGGTATTCACAGAAAACGGATCACAAGTACACCACCAGTACAGTCCGGGCATCATTTACTTAACTCCAGGATCTTACTACTTTATGGTCACTGAAAATGGTTACAAACCAGCGACATGGCCCAATCACACATGTACTGGCAACCACATCGATGACTGCAACAACAAAGAGTTGGTCACCATCCAGACTAACCAAAGCCAGGACTTGACCATAGATACCAGCATCAACCAGGGTTTTTATTTTAATGTTGTTAATGGCGTCAACAATGCACCCATGAATGATGTTGTGATAGACATTTGGAATGGCTCGTATATAACAGACTCTGTTGCCACCAATTCATTGGGACGTGCTGCCATGGCCAACCCTTATTCTGCCTCTTACCTTTTTTCCACAGACACAGGATTTGGAACGAACTTATACAATGAAGTGTATGATAACATCCAATGTCCAGATGGTGCTGCTGCATTCTACCTGTGCGACATCAACCAAGGTATGCCTGTCAGTACCCCTCAAAACGGTCAATATGAAGTGATTGAATTCATTCTTCACCCTGACCCTATTTTCCTCAACGGATTCAACTGATTCGTTAGTCCAAAGCCCCAATCTGACATTGGGGCTTTTTTTTATTCGGCCTGTTACTTGTTCATACTCAAAAGAAAACCAGACCAAAGTTTGTTACATCCCATCGACCCATAAAATTGAGTAAACGATGAAAAGAACAACTTTGATGCTGGCTGTTTCACTGTCGCTACCGGCAAGCCAAAAACAGAACAAACACCACAAACAACAACAAAAGTCGCTGAACCTGAGGTCAAAGCGACGGTCAGGTTAGATGGCTTGTATCAATAAAGTGCCGCCACTTTATTCGCTGCGCGCCCCACCCAAGCCAGTTTGTATGGCGTTGATGATGAAGACGCGGGTGGACCTTACCAAACACGCATCGGGGATTATGTGCCCAGCCGCAATCACATCGGGCCCTTTAACCCAGCCTTTCAAAATGGCTTCTGATAAGGCCGCAGCAATCAATTCATCGTTGACGTGAACGGTGCCGATTTTCCTGACCGTGGTGAATCCTGCCATCGGCGTTTTTGACCGCACGCATGGCCCCATCAGCAGCCCCTTTCTTTGTAATGATGTGGTCAAAACCACCTTTGAAGTCCAAGTCCAGGTGGGTGTGCATGTCCATCAAACCGGGTAACAGGAACTGGTCTTTCAAATCAATGTCTTCAGCATCTTCTGGCCATTTTTCAGGGTTGATTGAGACAATCATGCCCTCATCAACAACGATGTTTGCAGGCTGATGCCACTGCCCTTGCCTGATATCCAGATACACCTTGGCTTGGATTATTGCTTCAGATCGTGCACCAGCAACAAAAACCAACATCGAAACACACATTCTCAACTTCAAAGACAAGCCGCTGACCTCTAACGAAAATAAATCATTTAACCCATCCATAAAACAGTGAGCAGACTGAAAGTCATTAAATACCCATACATTCAATCATTTTTTTGTTTTAATCTGTTACTTCATGACGTCTCATGCTACCCTTATTTTTTTTACGGTGGGTGACGTGATGAAAACATGGGTGTTGGCTTTTCTTTTGGTGAGTGGTGTCGCATGGGCTGGCCAGGACCCCATTTTTTCTACAGGTTTTGAACCCTCTTTTACAGTGGGTGGCAACATCACAGGTTTGGATGCATTGAGTGAGTCGATAGAAATTTCGCTCAATGGCGTGGCACAAAGTACAGAAACCATGGATGGCACTTACACCTCAGTTGATGTCATTGAGGCTGGACAACCATATGACGTCACCATAGATAACAACAATTGCATCGTGATGAATGGTTCGGGAGTGATGCCCCATCAAGCAGTCATCAACGCTGACATCGACTGTCCACTGTCATTCACAACGGTTTATGACGTCAAACAGGGTCTGGCCACTGGGGATGTGGCGTTACAAAACATGCTGGTCACCGCATGTGAAGACAGTTTTGGTTATTACATCCAAACAATCCCGATCGATGCAGATTATGCAGGCGATGACTATTCTGCCGTCTTTGTCTTTGATCCAAACATTGACTGTGGGGTATTACAACCGGGTGATCGGGTAGACATCAACCCAGCCACAGTCGACGTCTTTTTTGACGAAATTCAGTTAAACAATGCCACCTACGCCATCCAAAGTACTGGCAACGCCTTACCAACACCAGTTTTGACGTCAGTTGTTGCCTTGGATCAGATGACGCCTCACCCATTGAATGCTGTGGTTGTTGAAGTAATCAATGTGACTGTCACCGATGTCAACGCACAAGAAGGGGACTTCACTGTAGACATGTCATTACCCGTCAATGATCGCTTGTATTTCAGTGCACCCTTGCCTGAGATTGGTGAGCCCATAACCCATGTCAGAGGCCCATTGGCTTGGTATTTCAGCAAAAATGAAATAAGACCCCGATTTGAAGCCGACTTGGGACGGATCAAAAGGTTGGTCATCAATGAAGTGGATTATGATCAACCAGGAACAGACACTGAAGAATTCATTGAAGTTTATAACTCAGGTCCTGCTGTTGACACCTCAAACTTGGGCATCCATTTGGTGAACGGAACCACCAATGTAAGCTATGACTTTTTGCCTTTGTCACCTATCAATGGCGGTGTTTTGATGCATGATCAGTATGTGGTCTTTGGTAGCCAATCCGTCTTGGATGCTTTACCTGGAGGTGCTCATGGCATTCTATTCACTGGTCCCATTCAAAATGGCTCACCTGATGGGCTGATTTTGGTTGATGATGTCAACCAAGTCATTTTTGATGCATTGAGCTATGAAGGTGAAATCACAGCCGCTGACATCGGCTTCAACAATCCTGTGAATTTGGTTGAAGGTACTGCCACACCTGCCGAAGACAATAATTCAGATGTTGGCGCCTTGATTCGTTCACCCAACGGGAAGGACATGGATGAAGCTTCAACAGATTGGGTACTTACTACGATATTAACGCCGGGTTTCAGTAACGACGTGTCACCATCAAACGGTCTGGTCATCAATGAAGTAGATTATGACCAACCAGGTACTGACAGCGAGGAATTTGTTGAATTATATAACCCGACCACCGGAGCAATTGATTTGAACGGCATTGATTTGGTTTTGATCAATGGCTCGACAAACCAAGAGTATGACCGCATCAATTTGTCAGGAAACTTGGCTGCAGGTCAATTCGCTGTCATTGGACAAGCCGCTGTACTGGCAAACCTGCCACAAAATGTGCTGTCTTTCAGTTCCAATGCGGGAATCCAAAATGGATCACCTGATGGGGTGGCTTTGGTTCAAAATAACACATTGATAGATGCCTTGTCCTATGAAGGCGCCATAACACAAGCTGTGATCACAGGTTTTGCCAATCCAGTTAATTTAGTTGAGGGAAATGCCACGGCAGCAGCAGATGACAATGCAAGCGATGGCGCCATCATCCGTTTCCCCGATGGCAATGACACGGGGGATGATGCCACAGATTTTAAATTAACGGTCAATGTCACCCCTGGATTGCCCAACAATCAGTGAGTTTGAAATTGAACTGAGATCTTTAATTAAAGCCATATCTTCTTACCATTGAGGCATACTGTCCTCAAGCACCGGGAACAGTTCACCAAAGTTTGATACAATCCATCGACCCAAAAAATTGAGTAAACGATGAAAAAAATAACTTTGATGCTGGCTGTTTCACTGTTTCTGATGGCATGCCAAGAGCAAAACGATAACAGCAAGCCAAAAGCAGAACAAACACCACAAACCACCACACCAAAAGCCACTGAACCTGAGACCAAAGCTTCGGTCAGCCTGGATGATTTGTACCAACAAAGTGCCGCCACACTGTTCGCTGCACGTCCCACCCAAGCCAGCTTGTACGGCGTTGATGAAAAAGACGCAAGCGGTCCTTACCAAACTCGCATCGGGGATTATGGACCTGAAGCGGAGGCCAAAATGCGCGCGGCTTTGCGTGGATTGAATCAACAAATTGAACAACAAAAGCAAGGTGAAGTTGAAGCCGAAGAAAATCGTCAAGTGATGCTCGACATCAATGGCTTTTTCGCTGGTGACCCTGCCTTTGACATTGGATACATCGATGTTTGGATGGGCTTGTCTGCCTTTATTGTCAATCAAATCAACGGGCCTTTGATTGACGTACCCAACACCTTGGACGCCAACCACAAAATCACCTCTTTGACCGAGGCCGAAGGGTATTTGGTTCGACTCAAAGCCATGGGATCCTTTGTTGACTCAGTGATGGCCAAATCCCAACATGACACAGACAAAGGCTGGGTGGCGCCCAAAGTCATCATCAACAAAACCATTGCCAGCTTGTCCAGTTTCATCGAGCCACAGCCGGCTGAACACCCTTTGGTTAAGAAGCTGGTCAAGTCATTGAACAGCCTTGAAAGTGTTGATGAAACCACGACCCAAAGTTTGACCGATCAAGCCACAGAAATCGTTGCCGCTGTCATTTATCCGGCTTACCAAAAAGCCATTGAGCAGCAAAAGTCCTTGTTGGACAAAGCCCCCAGCGAATCAGGCATTTGGGCTCAACCCAACGGTGAAGCTTTTTACCAACAAGCGGTAAAAATTTTGGGAGACACCGATTTGTCTCCGCAACAGGTGCATGACTTGGGGTTGGCCGAAGTGTCCAGAATCCACAAAGAGATGGATGCCATATTCAAAAGCCAGGGCATGATTGAAGGCACCGTCGGTGAGCGCATGACCGCCCTCACCAACGACCCCCAGTTCTTGTACGAAGATTCTGATGCCGGTCGTGAGGCGCTGCTGGCTGATTTGAATCGCTACATTGCTGAAATCAATGAACGGATGCCAGAACAATTCGCCACCGCACCGCCTTATGATGTAGAGGTTCGAAAATTCCCGAAATCTCGCGAAGCTTCGGCACCGGGTGGCATGTACAACGCACCCAGCATCGATGGCTCACAACCAGGTATATACTGGATCAACTTGCGTGACATCAAAGCCAATCCCAAATTCGAGCTGAAAACCTTGACCTACCATGAAGCCAATCCAGGACACCATTGGCAAGTCGCTTTGAATTTGGCTCAAGCCGATTTGCCTTTGCTCAGACGCATTGCACCCTACAACGCCTTTGCCGAAGGCTGGGCACTGTATTCTGAACTGGTCGCCAAAGAGATGGGTATGTATGAAAACGATCCATGTGGTGATTTGGGTCGCTTAAAAGCCGAACTGTTCCGAGCCGTTCGTTTGGTGGTTGACACCGGTTTGCATCAC
>JAUHZH010000089.1 GCA_030426065.1 Gammaproteobacteria bacterium | reverse complement strand
TCTCCCCAGTGAGGAACCCAGCCGATTCCCGTTTCATGACCGGCGGCGCGACCTCGGCAACGGTTGATGATCCACTCCAGGACTCGGATGTTGTCACCAAATCCAGGCCACATGAATCGACCGTCCTTATCTTTTCTGAACCAATTCACCGTGAACACTTTGGGCAAGTGGTCGGCTTTGTCAGCAAAACTCAGCCAATGCCCCCAATAGTCACCAAAGTGATAGCCACAAAATGGTTTCATGGCCATTGGGTCGCGCCTGACCACACCCACGGCACCCGTTGCAGCAGCTGTTGTTTCAGATGCCACTGTGGCACCCATCAAAACGCCATGTGACCAATCACGCGCTTCATTGACCAATGGCACCAAACCTGCACGCCTACCACCAAAAACGATGGCATCAATGGGTACGCCTTGGGCCGCTTCAGCCATGTCTGAATAACTTGGGCAGCGTTTGGCTGAAACCGTGAATCGGGAGTTTGGATGAGCCGCGGCTCCGGTACCATCAAATGGGTTGCCCTTCCAATCGGTTTTGGGGGTGCGATCATCCAATCCTTCCCACCATGGTTGTCCATCTTCGGTTTCTGCTACATTGGTAAAAATGGTGTCCTTATACAGCATGGCCAAAGCATTGGGGTTGGTGCCTTCTGATGTGCCTGGCGCCACACCGAAAAAGCCAGCTTCGGGATTGATGGCCCACAATCGGCCGTCTTCTCCAGGTCGCATCCAACAAATGTCATCGCCAATGGTACTGATTTCCCAACCGTCTTTGACATAACCTTCTGGTGGAATCAACATGGCCAAATTGGTTTTGCCACAGGCCGATGGGAACGCGGCTGCGATGTATGATTGTTTTCCTGATGGGTCTTTGATGCCCAAAATCAACATGTGTTCTGCCAACCAACCTTCTTGTTTTGCTTGGTAACTGGCAATGCGCAAAGCATGACACTTTTTACCCAACAAGGCATTGCCACCGTAGCCTGAACCATAGCTCATGATCGCCAGCTCTTCAGGGAAATGCATGATGAAGCGACGATCAGGGTCCAATTCGCCTGTTGAGTGCAATCCTTTGACAAAGTGACCTTCCCTTTCAATGCGTGCCAAAGCATCCGAACCCATGCGCGTCATCATGCGCATGTTTTGAACCACGTAAGCACTGTCTGAGATTTCCACGCCACAGCGTGAAATGGGTGAATCTATGGGGCCCATGCAATATGGAATGACGTACATGGTGCGCCCTTTCATACATCCTTTGAACAAACCATCCATTTTGGCTTTGGCTTCAGCAGGTGCCATCCAATGGTTATTGGGCCCAGCATCCGCTTCGTTTTCAGTACAGATGAAGGTCAAATGCTCCACACGGGCCACGTCTTCAGGATCTGACAAATGCAAGTAACAACCTGGGTGTGTTTCCTCATTCAGTGATTTGAACGTGCCATCTTCCAACAGCATTTGATCCATTTGATTCTTTTCAGCTTCACTGCCATCACACCAGACAATGCGGTCAGCTTCGGTGTGTGCAGCAACTTCTTTGACCCAATCGGCCAGAACTTGATTCGTGGTAGGCATGTAGATAAAACCTTCGATGGAAAATTGGTCGCAAACCTTAACTGCTTGGGTATAGAAAATCAAGTTTTGTTATAAGAGACCTTTGTTTGATCGAAGATATTTTGGCTCAAAGGATTCGGAGACCTGATCAGGTCACTTGCTGGCCATCTCGAGATGACCATGCGGTCACTTGATTCGATTCAGAATTCCTTCCAGCTCATCGGCGTCATGGTAATGTATCACCAAAGAGCCTTTGCCTTGAGATTTGGCATGGATTTCAACCCGCGTACAGAGTTTTTCTGTCAATGATTTCTCCAAATACAGTACATCTGCCGACTTGGTCATGGCGGCTTTCTTTTCAGGTTTGGGGTTTTTGTGTGATTTGACCAGAGCCTCTGCCTGTCGCACGGTCATTTTTTTGCCAACGATTTGCTGCGCCAGACCCAGTTGCTCATGCTTGTCCACAGACAACAAACAGCGCGCATGACCCATTTCTAACAAACCATCGTTCATCATGTCTTTGACCGAATGACTCAAGTCCAATAAGCGCAACAGGTTGCTGACTGCAACGCGTGATCGGCCAACGGCTTCTGCTGCCTGGGCATGAGTCACTTGAAACTCATCAATCAATCGTTGCAAAGCAGTGGCCTCTTCCAACGGGCTCAAATCTTCTCGCTGGATGTTTTCAATCAAAGCCATGGCAATGGTTTGTTGGTCATCCACCACTTTGATGATCACTGGCACTTCTCGCAAAGCCGCCAATTGTGCCGCGCGCCATCGGCGTTCACCGGCTATGATTTCGTATTTTTGGGTTGATAACTGCCTGACAACAATGGGTTGGACAATGCCTTGTGACTTGATGGACTCGGCCAATTCTTGCAATTTGTCTTGGTCAAGAATGGAGCGAGGCTGGTATTGACCAGGTTGCAACTGTTCGATGGCTAAATGAGTCAAACCTGTTTCGGCAAGACCATCAGCACTGTTTTTGCGCTGCCCCAGCAAAGCATCCAAACCTCGGCCTAAACCCGTTTTTTTGATGGCTTTTTTGGCCACTTTCTTCTTAAGCTGTTTTTTTTCAGACATTGTTTCTTCTCAGCAATTCACTGACCAGTCCCCGATAAGCAACCGCCCCCCTGGACATCCGGTCATACTCGATGGCTGATTGTCCAAAACTGGGCGCTTCTGCGACTTTAACGTTTCGAGGCACCACGGTACTGAAAACTTTGGAACCAAAATGGTCATTGATTTGGCTGGCCACTTCATTGGCCAGGTTATTGCGGCCGTCAAACATGGTCCTCAACAATCCTTCAATTTCCAAATCAGGATTGACCGTTTGTTTGACTCGATCGATGGTGTCCAATAAAGACGTCAATCCTTCCAGTGCATAATATTCGCATTGCATGGGTATCAAAACTGAATCAGCAGCAGCCAAGGCATTGACTGTTAAAATACTCAACGATGGAGGACAGTCAATCAATATGAAATCATACTGGCCATCTAACTCTGACAGCTGGGTTGCCAACATCATTTGTGGCGATTCGTATTCCATCAAAGCCAGCTCCGCTGCAGTGAGGTCAGTGTTTGAACCCACCAAATCAACTGAATCTGTTGAGATGATGGCGTCTTTTACTTCACATTCTTGTAGCAAAAGCTCACAAGCTGATACGGAAAGTTCGCGGGCATCAACACCACAAGCCATGGTGGCGTTGCCTTGAGGGTCTAAATCAATCAACAAAACCCGTTTCTTCAATTGACTTAAACCCACCGCCAAATTGACCGTGGTTGTGGTTTTGCCAACACCGCCTTTTTGGTTGGCAACAGCGATGATTTTGTGGGACTGGCTCATGATCTTTTCTGGTATTGGTAAAGTTTTCTTTGTTCGTTCAATTGAGGTACTGTTAAGTCATCTTCAGCAATCAACTCAAACACACTGTTTTGAGCCAATGGCTCATCACGGGGTCCTTTCATCGCCAAAAAACGTGTCTGGTTTCCGCCCAAGTGATGGGTCCATTGCAAAAACTGATTGACTTCAGAAAATGCTCGAGATATTACCACATCAAAAAAATCATCGGGCGAATAATTTTCTACCCGGTCATGCACCACTGTGACATTTTTTAATCCCAGCTCCCTTTTGACTTGACGCAAAAATCGGGTCTTTTTGCCAACAGCATCCAGCAGAGTCACTGACAAATCTTGTCGCACGATGGCCAGTAAAATGCCTGGAATGCCACCGCCTGTTCCCACATCAATCAACGATTGGTCAGAAGAATTAATGAACCCATGGACAGAAAGACCGTCCAAGGCATGGTGAACAACCATGTCATCCAAATGGCGTATGGCTGTGAGGTTATAAGCCTTGTTCCACTTGTGCAGCAACAAAAGGTACTGCCAAATGGGCTCAACAAAAGATTCGGTCAACGCCAACATTTTAAGGCCTGGTGCCAATGTATTTTGTTGTAACTTTATGGAATTGGTTTCGTTCATCCCTTAAATTGCATAAAATGTGACTTTCAACCCATGATTTGTGGGCGAATTTAAGTAAGCTGTATATATAAGAGGCCTTTGCATCATTCGTGAATCAAGTTAAAAAGTTAAATATCAGCCTGCTCTGCGTTGAAAAAATTGCAAATAGCGGCCGTATTCGGCGCATTTTTCGCCTTGATCAGCCTGGTATTTATTCTTTTTTCCTTAGACTCAGAATAATGCAAAAAACTCTTCAAGAACTTGGAGGATTCATGTACCAAAGTTCAAGAGAGACCTTGGCTCTACCAGACACTGAAACAGGTGGTTCGCTCAGCGGGCTGATTTAACCGGACTGACAGCACTGTTGAAAGTCCTCATCTTATCAGAAAACAAAACAATATTAATATGAATTTTGATTCCGCAAGGCATAACATGGTGACCCAACAGGTGCGTTCTTGGGACGTCATCAACAAGAGTGTTCTCAACGCCATGCTGCAGGTTCAAAGAGAAGAGTTTGTCCAGGTGTCTCAAAGAAAGTTGGCATTCGCCGACATGAGTTTACCCATTGGACACAATCAATTCATGATGAAACCTGTGGTCGAAGGACGCATGTTACAAGCGCTGGACCTGAAACCTGCTCACCGCACATTGGAAGTGGGAACTGGCAGCGCCTATGTGACTGCATTGCTTTCACAACTATCGTCCCACGTCACCTCCATTGATCACATGGCCGCTTTGACACAATCAGCCCAAGCCAAGCTGGATGAGCAAGGGATTCAAAACGCTCACTTGATCACGGCTGATTTTTTTCAGTTTACCCCCGATGACACATTTGATCGCGTGGTCATCACGGGTTCATTGGAAAACATACCCAGCCAGGTATTTGACTGGCTCAGCCCAAATGGTCAAGTGTTTGCCATCATTGGAAAAGCCCCCATTATGGAAGCCAGAACATACACCGACGAAACAGATTACATCAGTCATTTTGACACCTGTGTTGATCCACTGGAGCAGCACAATCAATCCACTCCTTTCGCATTATAAAACCATGAAAAAATCGATATTAATCAGTGCCTTATTGGCTGCCAGCACAACCCATGCTGCCAACTTGTCAGACGTCATGCAACTGGCATTGCAAAATGACCCTCAGTTGAAAGCCGCACAATACAACCAACAGGCAAGTGAAGAAAGTAAAAAGCAAGCCTTTGCCAACTTCTTACCTCAAGTGTCTGGCTCATGGAGCAAATCCAAATCCATCAACAACGAATCGACTTTTGGTCGCTTTGGCACCGTTGAGAATCCCGATTCGGACTCTGATGGTTGGAGCGTCACTTTGAACCAGTCCATCTATGACCAAAGAAACTTCATTCAAAAACGCAGCGCCGATTTGGATGTGGCCAAAGGTTTGGCAGACTTGGATGCCGCTGAGCAAGATTTCATTATTCGCGTGGCCCAAAGTTACTTTGATGTTTTGACCCAAATCGATGCGGTTTCTTTTGCAGAAGCCGAAGAAAAAGCCATTCAGCGACAATTGGATCAAGCAGAGCAACGCTATGAAGTGGGCCTGGCTGCCATCACCGACGTTCACGAAGCCCGTGCCCAATATGACGGCGCCCGCGCCAGTGTCATCAATGCCAAAAACCTGCTGGATGACACAAAAGAAGCTTTGTTTGAAATCACCCAATCACACTTTCCAAACTTGGATGCCCTGCCAGAAAACATAGAGCAAGTGATTTTGAATGACACCACCATCAACCACTGGGAATCTTTGGCTCTGGAAAACAACCCCAATCTTGGGGCTTCTAAAATCACCGCCGAGTTGGCCGAACTGGAATTCAAAAGACAGCGAGCAGGTCACTTGCCTACGGTTTCGTTCAGTGCCACACACAGTGAGAACACGAATAAAAACATCACTTTGGCATCACCCAATGATCCCGACAATTTCATCACCGATGACCGCGAATCAAAAGGTCAAAGCTTGTCATTGAATGTGTCAGTACCGATTTTTTCAGGCGGACGGACCAGCTCTTTGAGCCGCCAGTCCAAGCTGCGCTATGAAGCGGCCATGCAAAACCTGGATCAAACCACATACTCCACTGTTCGCAGCATCAGAAACGCATTACACAATGTGGAAGCCGGCTGGAGCTCGGTGCAAGCCAGGCAGTTGGCAGTGGTGTCAGCCAAGAGTGCTGAGCAAGCCACCACCGCAGGATTTGAGGTCGGCACCCGGAACATTGTTGAAGTCTTGAACTCTCAACGTGGCTTGTACCAAGCGCAAAGGGACTATTCTCGTGCCAAACACGATTACTTGATGTCGGTTTTGAATTTGAAACGCGCAGCAGGTGTTCTGGCCCAAAACGACGTGAATGACATCAATCAGCTGTTATCTGCTGAATGATTTCTTGAAGCTGAGCCAAATCTCCTTCAGCCACATCTATGATGCGGTAGCCCCCAAACACCAAACCCGAGTTTTGGGGCTCCGCCCACACACATTCGACACCAATGGGGGCTTTGAATTGCAGCTCATTGATCACTAATTCCAACTGGAGCACATCACCTGCATTCACAGGCTGGCGACCAGCCAACAACAACCCCGATTCTGACACATTGACCACTTGAGCAAACTCTTCATTGGTCATTTGATTGATCACGTATACAGTCCTTGGCATCGACACCCGAGGATGCATTCTTTTGTCATTCATGTTTTCATCCACTGCTCAATTTTTTCAGTCTATTCATCACCTTATTCAAGGCATTTTGAAAATAACCTACTTTTTTGAATTCTACTTGAGTGATGTTGCCTCTGGTGACATCAATGGCCACCCGTGGCAAATCCAATTTATCTGGGTGTCTGCCCGTCAAGTCAACAAACAACACCTTTTTGCTTAATGTACTGACCCAGCTGAGTTTTTTTCTTGTGGTTTCACTCTGCTTGGTATGGAAATCATAAAACGTACCATAGGGTGTGTTGATGATTCTTTCCATTTGTTCCAGCTCTTTATCCGTCAACTCCCGGATTTCCTCAATCCGCTTGTTGCTTTCTTTTTCTTTTTGTTTCTGCTCACTTTTCTTCGACTCTTCAATCGACATCACCTTTTTCAAAGGGGGTGCCGGTTGATCAGGGTCATCGGGTTTGGCTTCCCAAGCGATGCAAGCATGGATGTTGTCCTTGGTGCTTTGGCGGTCCCGCTGGGAAAACCCAAGTTCATCCATGGTTTCATCCAACATGTGCATGGCTTGAATCTTTTCAGGGCCTTTCAACCCTTGGGCGGCTTCGCGATTCCCCATCTTAGAAAGGGTTGCTGCGGCTTTGATTTTTTTACCCCACAACTCAGACGATTCACCTTCTCTTAATAAAGTCAAAGTCAATGCATCTTCCCACACATTTTTCAGAACGTCTTTCAAGAAAGGAATCTGACAAACTTTTAAATATTCATCCAAGTGCTCTGTCACTTTGGCCTTGGTGATGTCCATCTTTTCTTTGCCTTTGGCCGCACTGATCCATTTTTTTTCAGCCAAATTGGCCCTTTTTTCTTTGACCTTCAGGTACTTCTCTAAATCAGTGGCTGCTTTATCAAACGAAGAAACCGATCCATCGAAAGTTTTGGCAGCGGCATCACTGAATTGGTGCACTTTCTTAATGACTTCAGTCCCGTGCCACTGCTGAGAGGATTTGACCAACAACTCCATGTACCTTCTGGCCGGATGATTTTCATCACTGAAAAACGTGTCATCATTGACGGCCAATCGAAGCAAGGGGATGTTGATGGCATTGAAGGATGACCTGATGTTGGTGTCCAACTGTTTGTCAGCACCGATTTCGTCATACACCATACCCATCAGGTCCATGGTTTG
>JAUHZH010000088.1 GCA_030426065.1 Gammaproteobacteria bacterium | reverse complement strand
TCGGTGGGGTTCCTGACTGGACAAACATAGCGGCATTAACAGGCACTGCTGTGTTCGAGCAGTTGAATTACGGTGTCTTCAATGAAGGCGTTTGTGGTGCCTCATGGTTAAATGTCGCCCCAGGTTCTGGCACATTGTCAATTGGTGCGAATGAAGATTTGACCGTTTCCATTGATGCCACTGGATTGTCTGCTGGCGTTTATACAGCAGGTGTTTGTATTGACAGTGATGACCCAGATGAGCCACAAACGGTTGTGCCAGTGACTCTGACAGTGACTGACTCAGACTTGATCTTTGAAGATGGGTTTGATGGTCCATAAATAAACTGATTATTCGGTTTGATAAACACGGCCTTCGGGCCGTGTTTTTTTTTGCCCTACAGGGAAGTAGGGCTGTGGCGTGAGCAGGACGCGGAAGCCACGCCTACAGGAAGTAGGGCTGTGGCGCGAGCAGGCGAGGTGAATTGCTTGCATGAGAGGGTCGCCTGGGCCGACGGAGTAGCCACGCCAACAGGTATTAGGGAAGCTGGCAAAGGTGGCCAGCGTGACGACTGTTAGAACCAGCCTTCTCTTAATGCAACCCGCTTAAGGCAGAAAGACTTTAGGGTTAAACAAAAAAGAAATGTAACATTGTGTATTGATGAGTCTGAGTCAATACAGTTACAAGATCCAGCCAAATTATGGTGACCACACCTGAAAGTCTCAGTCGCCAATGGGGACAATGATGCCTATGGTGAACTGGCCATCACCAAACCCATCTTGACCCGGGAGGTCAGAGTCATTGGTGTCAAGGCGTGATCGTGCTTCGGCACGAATGCGCACACCATTGCCAGCAAAATACCAGGAACCACCCACTGCCAAATTAACAATCATGTCGGTTTGTTGGATGGATTCAGGGTATCTGGCATCTGAATAAATGGCGCCCAATCCGACCAGGAAATAGGGTTTCCATAAGGGATCGTGGTTGGTGTACATGATGTTGAAACCGGTGGCGTAGTGCTTGAGGTCATAATCGATGTCAAAATCATACTCGTCACGCATGACTTCAAACTCAAGGGCCCAGTTTTCTGTGAAGTGTTTTCCTACCCGGAGGTCGATCACTTGGGCCTCATTCAAACGGATGTCATCATCAGGAACCACAATGCCGATGTTGCTGTTCCAATACCAGCGGTAATCCACTTCGTTGTGCATCAACAAAGGGTCTTCTTCTTGACATTGCGCCCAAAAAGGTAATAGCAATGTCGTCAAGCAGACAATGTTTTGAGCTTTTCCCATACCGGTCGTTTCAATTGTGGTTGTTGAATCATGGCTGATAAAGGCGCCAAATGCATGATCGCGTCATCGTCAGGCAAGTTGACGTCATCAAAGCGCAAAGTTTTGGTCGGGTGCTGGTATTCGTGGATGTGGCCGTTCAATTGAATGGCCTGGTAATCACAGTCGTGACCGATGGCTTGAAGGATTTTAACCAACAAACGCAATTCGTTTTTATCCAAGATCGGAGCCGCCTGTTGCGGTGTCTCTGCTTGTAGTGGATGCCCTTCTTCTTGGAGGTGCGACAGGTTTTGTTTTGATTGGAAATTCAAGAAGCCCAATTCTTTGACCAAAGCGGCCCCCATTTGCCAACTCATGGTTGCCACTCCACTTGATCCAAAATGGTTGTCAAAGCTTGATTCATGGCGACAACATAGCCAGCATATCCACCACCAGTGATGGCAACACGGTTTGAAAGGCGTTGCTGCTTTAGCTGAGTCCCTTCGGCATCAAACCAAATGAATTGGATGTCGATCACAGCCTCGTTGCCATTTTTTTCGAAAGACATGATTTGGGTCACCAGTTCTGTGTGATCAAATCCTGCGGGTTTGCCTCCCTGTGCTTGTTCCCAATGTAGACCGGCTTGTGCGACCATGGCATGGTGAAGCAACACTTTGGGTGAATCAATCCAATGATGAAATGTCAATTGCTGTAAGGCACCGGCCTCATCCGTGACGACCATGGGTCGATTGCCCAAGATGCCCAGGGCTTCGGGGCGCTTGACCCACAACAGACCTTCAATCTTGGGGTGGATTACCTGTTCAGTTGGAACATCCAGTCGATAGTATTTTTTGACTTGGGCCGCTTTCTGACTGCATGCCCCAAGCCAAAGGGTGATGATAAGTAAACCACAAATGCGCCATGATGGTTTCATAATTCATCTTCTCCTTGGTCCTTTGAGAACAACAACGTGTTGGGTTGTTTGCGAATCTCGTTGGTGGCTTCGTTGAGGTTCATGCTGGCACTTTCAATTTGGCTCAAAATGCTGTCCAGCGAAACGGTGGCATCGTTCAAAGCCTTGTTCATGGTTTTCAGCATCATCGCCACCACGGCATCGTCATCAGTCACCAGGCCACGGGCATCGGTGATCAAGTCATTGATGTTGTTCATGCTGGCGTCGAGCTGGGTCAAGGTGGTCTGCATGCTGGCAGTCAATTCGCTTAAGTTTTTCATTGACTGACTGAGGTGCTGGGCATTGTCGCCACTGAGCAACTGATTCGCGTTTCGAGCCACCTGATTGATGTTGTCAGTGGCCTCTGTGATGTTGGCCATGATGGTTGGCAGGCCTTCATCCACTTGTTTGGTGATGCTGTCGAGGCGCTGGCTCAAGTTATCGAGCATGGGCTTGAGTTGCTGCTCAGCGATGTCATCGATGTCTTCTGCCACACCACCCAGTTGAGCAAACAAATCGACCGGCATGCGACCGGGGATTTCATCGCCTGGATTGAAAAAAGTGCTCGCTTGACCGGCATTGATGTTGATTGACATGTCAGCCAATAAACCAGCCGACTGGATTTGCGCCGTTGCATCGGTTCTGATTTGCCACCCTTGTTGTACTGAGTAGCTGACTTTGAATCGCAAACCGCTGTCTTTGGCAACCGGGCTGATGGATTCAATCTGACCTATGCGATAGCCTTCATAATAAACGGGGGTGCCAAAACCCAAGCCTGTGACGTTGGCGTAATGGCTATGGTATTCGACGGTTTGCCCTTGTCGCCCCGTCATCCTGATCATTGCCATCAAAGTCAACACGGTGATCACCAAAGTGAACAGCCCCACCCAAAAATAATTGCTGACGTTGCGTTTCATGATAGTGTGTAATTTTCCTCTGTCAGGCGCTTCAGGTATTCATCTGAAGTCACCAATTCATGCCGCGAGCGGCGTTCCAATAAGTCCTTGACGCGTTTAATTTTACACTGTTTGATTTCTTTTACAGTGCCTGTAAACAAATTTTTACCCTGGTCCAACACGGTGATTCGGTCTGCGATTTTATAAGCTGAGTCCAATTCATGGGTCACCACCACCATGCTCATGCCCATGGTGTCGCGCAAAGACAAAATCAAATCATCAATTTCTGACGCAACCACCGGGTCCAAACCAGCAGAAGGTTCGTCAAAAAACAACAGTTTAGGATCCATCACTATGGCCCGGGCCAATGCCGCCCGTTTGATCATCCCACCGGATAACTGAGAAGGCATCAATTTATGGAATCCACCGAGGTTGACCACCTCCAGTTTCATTCGAGAAATGATGCGGATGGTGTTTTCATCCAAATCGGTGAATTCACGCAAAGGCAGCGCGACATTTTCGCCCACATTCATGGAAGAAAACAAAGCCCCACTTTGAAATGAAACACCCATGTTCTGCTTCAGTTGCAACTGTTCATTGAAACTGATTTTGTGGATGTCTTTACCCAACACTTCGACACAACCTTCAGAGGGTTCGTGAAGGCCCAGTATGTGCCACAACAGGGTGCTTTTGCCAGAGCCGGAACCACCCATGACCACACGAATTTCTCCGGTTTTGACCTCAAAGTCAACGCCATCCAAAATCTTCCTGCTGCCGTAGTGGGTGACCAGGTTTTTGACGTTGATGACTGATTCGGCGTTGTTGTTCATGGCGGCGTCATTGGGTGAGGAAGTAACTGGCAATCATGTCGACCAAAACGATGAATGCGATTGAAGTGACCACGGCTGACGTGGTGGCCTTGCCCACCCCTTCGGCACCGCCGGTCACGTGGAAGCCCATGGTGGCACCCACCAATGCGATGATGATGCCAAAGGCAACACTTTTGATCAGCCCTTGCATGATGTCGTTAACCAACAAAATGTTCAATGATTCAACCATATAGGCCATGATTGACATGTCGAGGCGGCCGACAGCGAACACCGCACCACCCAAAATGGACATGAAATCAGCACAAATCACCAACAAAGGCATGGCAACCATCAAGCCCAACAAAGGGGGCAGCACCAAATAACGGACGGGCACAATGCCCATCACTTTCAAGGCATCGATTTCTTGGGAAACCACTTGCGACCCAATGCGAGCGGCGATGGCGGCACCTGACCGGCCGGCAACAATCACGCCGGTGATCAAGGGGGAGAATTCACGGGTCACTGATTTGGCAATGGCGCGCAACACTTCGGATTCGGCACCGAATTCGGTCAAGGCATAAATCAACTGGATGGCCAACATCATGCCGACCACAAAAGACAAAGCCAGAACGATGAGCAAGGCGTCAAAACAATTGACCCTGACTTGCTCAACGATTTGGTGGAAACGGACGCGCTGTTTGTAGCGCCTGCCGACAAATAACCAATAAAAACTGTCCCAAAACAAACGAATCGCGAAACCAAACCGCTCAATCGCCTGATAGGCGGCCATCCCGACGAATTCGATTTGTTTGGTGATGAACTTAGACAATGGTGAAAACCTGGTCAAGCCGTGCCAGTTCCAAAATGGACCGCACTTGGTCACTGGGTTGATTCAGAGTGAAAGTTTTGTTGCGGCTGTTGGCCATTTGTAAACCTTCCACCAATGCAGCGATGCCAGAAGAATCAATGTATTCAACGGCAGACAAATTGACTGCCACCCGCTCTGCGCCTTTCAAAGCCCCCAAAACGGTTTTTCTGATTTCTGCCGAGTTCGACAAATCCACTTCACCTTGGATGTAGATGTCGCAAGCGTCACCGTGTTTTTCAAATCGTATCAATTCACTCATTGGCGTAAACTCACTTTTTTGATGATGACCGGAGTGACCGGCACATTGGGTGCATCCAGCTGGGCGTTGTATTCTACGGGTGTTTGGTTGATCTTCTCCAGCACGTCCATGCCTTCTGTGACGTAGCCGAAAACGGCATAGCCCCAGCCTTTGTTGCTGGGATCGAGGTTGCTGTTATCGCTCATGTTAAAGAAAAAGCTCAAGGAAGCCGAATGGGGGTCATTGTGTCGAGCCATGGCCAAAGTGCCTTTGCTGTTTTTTAAACCATTGCCCGATTCGTTGATCAGTTGACCGCAGCCTTTCAGTTCAGAGAGGTCGGGTTTGAATGCAGCGGTTTGGATCACATAATCCTTGACCACCCGATGAACCAAATTGTCATTCAACAGGCCTTGATCCAAATGATGTAAAAAATGATTCACTGTCACCGGCGCTTTTTGGCGGTCCAGCTCAACCACGACGTTGCCATGACTGGTTTCAAATACCAATTCAGGAAACATCGCATCAGGATGCAATTCTTTTTCTGGGCAAGAGGCCCAAAGGGCAATGGGTGTGAAAATGAGCCAACAGCAAATCAAGCGTTTATACATGGTTATAGAGAGAATGATTACTGGCTCCATTGTACCTAATTGGGCGTGATTTTGCTGAGAAGAAATCAGCCTGTGATGACCCTGTGATGAATGATTTGCGAAACAGTCTCAGATCAAGGCACGCTGCGAGTCTGCCAAAAAGCACAATAAAACTGACATATTGAAAAGAAATAACGCGATTTTTACATGAACAACTTAAAATGGTTGGCGTTTTTTTGAAAAGGAATCAATGTGAAAACAACCCTCAAACTGGCTGCAGTGTTGCTGCTCAATGCCCACTGGGTCCACGCCCTGACTTTCAACGAAGTGTCTCCTTTGGCCAGTTCGGGTCAAGACCTGATTTACAGCCCTGATCGTGGTTTGTATTTACATGCCAATCAGGGTGGTGCTGCCTTGGAATTGACCTTCCAAAACGAACAAGGCCATGTGGTGGAGACATTGAGCTTACCGCAAACAGCAACAGCCTTGACCTGGGCTCGAGTCAATGCCTTGGGTGACATCCAAATGGTTTTGTCATCAGCAGAGACCCATTGGTTTTACCGTTTGGAGTCCAACGGTCAATGGGTGTTGCGCCACCAGACCCAACACGCACCGACCGAGATTAAGATTCATGAACGGGTTTGGTTGTTTCAAACAACACAAGACGACACTTTCTGGCTGTTAGACCAACAAGCCCAAAACCTCGGTGTCGAAGGCCAATTGGTTTGTTTTTTGGACCCCAGCACCATTTATTTTTCTGATGAAGGCATCTATCGATACGACGGTCAAACCATTTCGCAAGTGGAGCCTGGTCACCAATTGAAATTGGGTGAAGCCAGTTTTGCCCAATCAAGCGATGCCTGTTTGTTGATTCTGGAAGACGGCAATGGGGAAAGGAAGTTGTTCCATGCCACAGCGGATGGCTTGAGCGAAAAACCGGCCACCCTAATAGAAAAAGTGGCGGAGTTGGATGACACATTCATCAAGGTGGCTCGCGACCCCAATACATTCAACCGACAGTTGCAAGCCCTCGATGCGGACAGCTTGGCCACGGTCAAAGCCGTTCGGATAGACTTGCAAGATGAAGTGAGTTTTCAAGAAGGGTTGGCAGCGGTCAGCGATGAGCAGGTGTCGAAAATGTATGACGAGCAGCTCGATCTGTTGTTCACACATGACCTGACGGCCGGGCGTCAGTTTGGTCGATTGCATGAACAAATTTTCGAATTGGATGACCAGAACATTTACTTGTATGACAGCCCCACTTCATTCAGTAAAGCCTTTTTGCCCGTTGCCCATTTAAGCCAAAACGGTGGTGTGACAGCCTGTGGGGAATCGATTTGTATCCATGCCAACAACAAATCACAAGCGGTTGGCTCGCCCCAAGCGGTGTCTTACTTTAAATTGGAGTCTAAGCCGCGCATCGGTGAGCAGCTCAATGGTGCTTGGCTCGCACCTGAATTGCTGAACCAAGGCATGCAGATCCAAAGTGGTCAACGCAGTGATGGCAGCCGCTATGTCTTTTTGACATTTTATTTATATGACCAAGGGCAGCCATTGTGGTTGGCTGGTTTGAGTGATTACACAGTTGGCGTTGAAAGCATTGACGTCACTTTGTACCAATACCAAGGCGCTGGCTTCCTTGATCCCGTCAGCCAACCCAACCAAACGGTGTTGGGTGAAGTGCAGCTTCAGTTCACGGCTTGTAACAACTTACAAGCAACGCTGCAAGTGGCAGGGCAGACACACCATTTGTTGTTGAACCGCATGGATGACCAGCAATTCGCATTGAGGTGTTCAGAATGAACCGCCCATGGATGGTCTGCGCTTTGTTGTGCCTTTCTTTGACAGCACAGGGACAAGCCTTGAATTTATTGGTGTCTGAAAGCGAAGGCGTACAATTGGGTGATTTGTCACCGGCCAAAGCAGGTGATCATGTGGTTGTCGAACGCTTGGTTGGCGGTGAGTCACAAGTCTGGTTGTATGACCTTGAAGCACAGCAATGGCACGATTTGGGCATCAGCAACCCAGTGACCATCATGCCGTTGGATGATCAAGCTGTGATTTTGCATGAATCCAATGATTTAATCAGCTTGACCGTGGTTGATGCAGACAGCACCCAGGCCAACACACTGTACACCACTGCCGATGATTATTTGTTGGGCGAACATGGTGTGTATTTGTTCAATGGTGACAATGAAGTGGCTCGGTATGTTGTCAATGGTTTTCATGAAGTTAATGAATCGACCATAAACTTGTCCATCATTTTATGGTCAAGCTCGGTATC
>JAUHZH010000087.1 GCA_030426065.1 Gammaproteobacteria bacterium | reverse complement strand
ACTCAATACCTTGACCGATGCGGTTCGGTCCACCACCCAAAATGATGATCTTGTCTTTGTCCGTTGGGCGCGCCTCACAGTGCGGCTCATAAGTGGAATAAAAGTAGGCAGTTGGCGAATCGAATTCCGCAGCACATGAATCCACACGCTTGTAGACGGGGTGTATTGCCAGTTCATGTCGTTTGTTGCGGACGGCTTGCTCACTGACTTGCATCAATTCTGCCATCCGACTGTCTGAAAAGCCTTCGCGCTTGAGCTGTAACAATTGTTTTTCGCTTAAATCAGACAAAGACTGTCCTTCCAAGGCTTGCTCAATTTTGATCAAGCGTTCAATGTGGTGTAAGAACCAAGGATCGATTTTTGAAATGCTGAACACTTTGTCGACAGAGTAACCTTGCCTGAAAGCATCAGCCACATAAAGTAAACGCAGCGAAGACGGTTCCCTGATTTCTTTGTCCAAATCAAAGCCGTGATCGATTTGTTCTTGTGTCACCAATGGATTCAAACCGTTCTTACCGATTTCCAGTCCCCTCAAGGCTTTCTGTAATGACTCATTGAATGTGCGGCCAATGGCCATCACTTCACCGACAGATTTCATCTGGGTGCTCAAACGGTCTTTGCTGTTGTTGAATTTTTCAAAAGCAAAACGAGGAATCTTGGTCACAACATAATCAATCGACGGTTCAAACGAAGCAGGCGTCGCCCCACCCGTGATTTCATTTTGAAGCTCGTCCAGAGTGTAACCAATGGCCAATTTGGCCGCCACTTTGGCGATTGGGAAACCCGTGGCTTTCGAAGCCAAAGCCGAAGACCTGGAAACCCTGGGGTTCATTTCAATCACAATCAAACGACCATTTTCTGGGTTGACAGAAAATTGAACATTCGAACCACCCGTTTCAACACCGATTTTACGCAACACGGCCAAAGAGGCATCACGCATCACTTGGTATTCTTTATCAGTCAAAGTTTGTGAAGGGGCCACAGTGATGGAATCCCCGGTGTGTACCCCCATCGGATCCAGGTTCTCAATAGAACAAATGATGATGCAGTTGTCCGCTTTGTCACGCACCACCTCCATCTCATATTCTTTCCACCCCAACAATGACTCTTCGAGAAGCACTTCTGTGGTCGGAGACAATTTCAATCCTTCCGCGGTGATTTCTTCGAATTCTTCCAAGTTATAGGCAATGCCGCCACCGGTACCACCCAATGTGAACGACGGTCTGATGATCACCGGGTAACCGATGGATTTTTGTGCCACACGTGCTTCATCCATGTCGTGAACAATGAATGATTTGGCACATTCCAAGCCGATGTCTTTCATGGCTTCTCGGAACTGCTCTCGGTCTTCAGCCATGTCGATGGCTTCACGTGAGGCACCGATCATTTCCACTCCATATTTTTTCAGCACGCCTTGGCTGACCAAGTCCAATGAACAATTCAACGCCGTTTGACCACCCATGGTGGGCAGCAAAGCATCGGGCTTTTCCCTTTCGATGATTTTGGCGACCGTTTGCCAAGTGATTGGCTGAATGTAGATGGCATCGGCCGTTTCTGGGTCGGTCATGATGGTCGCAGGATTCGAGTTGACCAAAATCACTCGATAGCCTTCATCTTTCAATGCTTTACACGCTTGCGTGCCTGAGTAATCAAACTCACAAGCTTGACCAATCACAATGGGGCCAGCGCCCAATACCAAAATGCTTTTAATGTCTGTACGCTTAGCCATGATTAACCTTTCACCTGCTGCATGGATTCAATGAATGGAAGGAACAATTTTTTCGCTTCATGAGGGCCTGGACTGGCTTCAGGGTGACCCTGAAACCCATAAGCCGGTTTGTCAGTTCGTCGGATGCCTTGTACCGAGCCATCAAACAATGACCTGTGTGTGACTTCCACATGGGAAGGCAAGCCAGCTTCATCCACCGCATAGTTGTGATTCTGACTGGTGATCATCACGGTTTTATCGGCACAATCTTCAACTGGGTGGTTGGCGCCATGGTGGCCAAACTTCATTTTCAAAGTGGGCAAGTCAGAAGCCAATGCCATGATTTGGTGACCCAAACAAATACCAAACAAAGGCACACCCACATCTAAAAATTCACGACAAGCGGCTATGGCATAATCGCAAGCTGCTGGATCCCCTGGACCATTCGACAAAAACACACCGTCTGGTTGCATCGCCAACACATCGCTGGCCGGTGTTTGTGCTGGAACAACGGTTAAACGACAACCCAAATCAGCCAAAATTCGCAGTATGTTGGATTTCACACCAAAGTCGTAACAAACCACATGGTGGCTGTTTCCAGCTGATGGTTTGAAGGCCTGATCCATGTAATCATAAGTACCTTGATCCCATTTCACCTGCTCGGTTCTTGAAACCACTTTGGCCAAGTCTTGCCCTGAAGTGCCGCCATGTGCTTGTGCTTTGGCGATGGCCGCATCCACATCGGCATCATCACCGACCACCAAACAGGCATTCAGTGAACCTTGTTGGCGCAGTTTTTGAGTCAACTCGCGGGTGTCAATGCCCGTGATGGCCACCACTTGGTGGCGTTTCAAGTAGTCACTCAAATCTTGTTCATTGCGGAAGTTGCTGGCATGTTCAGAAAAACTTCTGACAATCAGTGCTTTGGCATGGACTTGATGAGATTCATCGTCTGCGTCATTGGTGCCGGTGTTTCCAATGTGAGGGTATGTCAATGTCACCATTTGCCCTGCATAAGAAGGGTCAGAAAGGATTTCTTGGTAACCGGTCAAAGCGGTATTGAACACCACTTCACCCACTGATTCACCATGAAAACCGAAGGAAGTACCGGTAAAAACAGTGCCATCTGCCAAGGCCAAAATGGCTTTGGGTTGGTCACTGCAAGGGAACAAAATTTGATTTAAATCTGTCATGAAGGCTCAACTCTTAAAAGGCGTAAAAAAAGCAGGCTTGTGCCTACTTTTATCTGGTCTCGAATTGAAAGCGAATTGTAAACGAAAGCGAAACAAAAGGCCAAGGGTTTTGCGATTTCCGAAGCCGAAAAGTGCAATTCGATTTGATATACTGTTGCCATGAAAACGCACTTGGCCATTTACCACCCCAAACACGCCGGCATCTTGAGCCCCATTCTTCACCTCAAAGCAGCGCAAGTTATTTTGCTGCATCGAAAAGAGGACAACACGGCTGGCATCCAATCCGTGCTTCGAGCGCGTGGTATCCCCTGCCAGTGTGTTGCAGTGACATTTGAGACGCAAACATTCAGAAAACAGCTGGAATCATTACTCAAAGACCAAGAAGAGCCCATTTGTTTGAACGCCTCTTTCAGTTACCACAAATGGGTGATGCTCTGTTTCGAGTACTTCATTTACCACGATTGGCCCATTTATATGGTGGACAAGTTCACCAATCAACTGACCTGGCTACACCATGAACCGAACCAAGCAGATGAAACATTATCTTGTCAATTGAAAGTGCATGAATACCTCAAAGCGTTCAACACCCAAGTACTGAAATCTGGCCAAGCCACGCCAGAACCCAGCACGTCACGGGACCTCACCCATTGGATCATTGACCACATAGGTGTTCATGACAAAGCCATCACCAAACTCAATTACATGGCCATGATGGCCAACACCCAACATCAGTACACCATGCGTCATGACGACTATCAAGACGGCCCCCTTCAAGTGCTCTTGGATCACTTTGCTGATGCGGGCATGCTTGAAGTCAAAGGTAAAAAAGTCAGTTTCATTGATGAGGAAAAGCGCTTTTATTGCAATGGTGGCTGGTTGGAAAATCATGTTTTCGCCCTGCTCTTTGGTATGAGAAAACAAAGGCCAAATTTAAAAAACGTCACCAAGGGCATGGAGATTGTTCGCCAACATGGCCAAGTGAAAAATGAAATCGATGTGGTGGCCATGGCCAACAATCGCTTGCACATCATAGAATGCAAAACCAAAAAATTTGGTCAATCTGAACGATCAACCCAAGCAGCCAATTCAGTGATCTATCGTTTGGATACATTGAAACAGCTGACCGGTGGTTTGTCTGGGCGTGCCATGCTCATCAGTTACCAGTCCATCAACAAACACACATACCAAAGGGCCAAAGACCTGGGCATTCATGTGTGTGCCCATACGCAGCTGGGTCAACTGGAGCATCATTTATATCAGTTTATAGATCAAATCGATTGAACTGACCTGGCATTTAGAGGTCTTAACCTCATGAACGCAAAAACCTTAATCATATTAGTGACCGCCATGACGATGTATTTTGCGTTTCGCTTCGCCCCTTTGGAATCCTGGTTCGAACAGTCAGTTGCACAAGTGCACTGTCATTTCAAACAAGACCGTTCTGATCCCGTTTGGATGAAAGCAAAGCCAGACCCACTGATTGCTTGTCAAAGCTGTGTCTGTGACGCCAGCCAATGCCAATCTCCAGACTTTTTAAGAAGCTAAAACAAAAAACACATCGCTTCGTTTTAAACTGGTTTTCAGTTATCATACTCACATGCGCAATAGAATGACCACACAACTTCTTTGTATACTCGCTTTGGTGATGGGCCAAAGTGCCGTTGCGCTGCCGCACCTGTGTCAATCAGCGCCCATGCAAGAACAAAACGTGCAAAAACCGTTGATTCAAGGGCATCATGAAGCCAACCATTCTATGGATCGCTCTAAGATGAATCATGGCAACATGGATCATGGCAACATGAACCACGCTGATCACAACATGGCTGTCGAAACTTCAACTTGCTGTGATGATTGTCAATGTGACATCAATTCATGCCAAAACCCATTTGCATTGATGGCCAATCAAAGCAACATGACATTCAGTCAATTGGCCTCCCTCATGTTAAGCCAAACCCTTTGGCTACCCACTCCCTCACTCGACACGCCATTCAAGCCGCCCTCAATCTCCTGATCGACACCACAAGAACGACTTGAAGATGTTCTGAGTTCAAAACTGAACCAGTCTCATCAAGGCATCTTTTGAATCAACCAGGAATACCATGAAGACCTTATATTTTTGTGTCTGCTTGCTTTGGACAAGCAACACCGTTTTGGCCACACCATTGACCTATGAATTGGCCATTGAATTGGCCATCGAACATGACAGCCAAAACAAAGCTTTGCAACTGCAGTCACATGCCAATCAAACTGGATTGGATGCCGTGGCGCGATGGAATAACCCACAACTGACACTTGGCATCATGAATGCCAGTGCTGATGGGTTTGACCTCCACCAACAGGCCATGACACAACAGCAAATCAAATACAGTCAACAGCTGCCCAAAGCGGGTGCTTTTGCCATCAAAAAAAGACAAGCGAATTTAACCCAGGCCATGTCTCTCTGGGCACACAAAGAGCACCAGGCCACCTTAAGCAAACAAGTGGGACAATTGTGGCTCGCCGCACATTGGCATCAAAGGTTAAGTGAACTGTTGTCTGGACAAAAATCCACCCTGCAAGAGATAGCAGATCAAGTGACTTTGCTTTATGAGTCAGGTGATGCCAATACCCAGCAACATGATGTCGTGGCGTCCAAACTGGCCGTTCAACAAATCGAACAACAGATTTTGACCGCCCAAATGAATCAACAAGAAGCCATTTTGACACTGGGAGCTTGGCTACCCCAAAAAACATACACTTGGGATGTCCCGTTACCACAGCTGCAGCTTTTGCCTGCCATTGACCTGAACAAACACCCACAACTTCAGCTCAGTAGAATCAAATCAGAACAGGCTGCGCAACAAACTGAACTGAAATCCTTAAACAAAAAACCTCAATGGGGAATCCATGCCGCTTATGGGGTTCGCCTCAATGATCCCATGGGTGGCTCACGTGACGATTTGGTTTCTGTTGGGGTCAGTTTTGATATGCCTTGGATGAACCGAAAGCATCATGATGCAGCCATCAGTCAATCAGCACAGTGGGCAGATGCAGCAGAGCAGCTGTGGCAACAAAACCAAAAAACCATGCAAGCCCAATGGATGACATGGAAAAACAAAGCCGCATCAGAGGAACAGCTGTACCTCAATTACAAAAATCATTTATTACCGCAAAGTGAAGCCATCATTGAGAGCCTGATGCAAGCATTTGCCAATGATGAAGCGTCATTGATGGATGTGCTGAGGGCCAAGTTACAGCGGCAAAAATTAGCAACAGATGCAGCCAAACACCACAAGCAATGGATCAGCCATTTGATCGAACTGAAATATTTTCAAGCCGGAGCGTCACAGTGAACAAGTTAATTATTTTATTGATGGGGTTGGCTCTGGGCGCATGGCTCGGTTCCATTTTTTGGACTGATCAAGCTTCTTCTGAAAAAACCACCGATTCAAACCAAGAAACGCCTTTGTACTGGGTTGCCCCCATGGATGCCAATTACCGCAGAGATGAACCCGGTTTGTCACCCATGGGCATGGAGTTGGTCCCCGTTTATGCCAGTGATGCCGCAGGGCCGGATGCCGGTCCTGGAACCATTCACATCAGCCCACAAGTTGAAAATCAAATGGCAGTCAAAACTTCAGAAGTGGCATATGGCTTACTCAACACGCCACAGGAAAGCCAAGGCACGGTCACATTTTCTGAAGACAAGACTCACCACATCCATGCCACCAGCAATGGTTGGATCAGGGATTTGCGCATTCACAGTGTGGGTGAGCATGTAGAAAAGGGTCAGCTTTTGTACCGCCTCTATTCAACAGAATGGGTCCAAGCCCAAAAAGAATTCCTTTTGGCCTTAAAAAACGGTGATTCCAGCATGATCAAGGCAGCAAAAAGCCGCCTCAAAGCCAAATTGTTTCCAAACCGTGCCATTGATATGCTCATGGCAAAAAATGAAGTCATCGAGTCCGTTCCCTTTTTCGCCCACCAATCTGGAACCATCACAGCCATCAATGTGCAAAACGGCCACCAAGTCAAATCCAGTGAGCCACTGATGGTGATTGTAGACTCCCAAAAGGTGTGGCTTGACATCGAATGGCTGTCGCCTCAAACTCCTTTGATTCAGCTGGGAACCCAGGTTGAAGCCCAAAGCCATTTGTATCCAAACAGGACTTGGAAGGGTCAAATCGATCACATTTATCCTCAAGCCAACAGCCAAAACCGCAGTTTGCTGACCAGAGTCACTCTGGACAATTCAGACGGGCTTTTGAAAGCCAACATGAACATGACAGCCTACGTGGTCAGCCCAAATTCTGAAACTGCACTCTTGATACCGAACAGTGCCTTGATTCAAGTGGCCAAACAAACCCGAGTGGTCCTCAGTTTAGGACAAGGAAGCTACAAATCGGTGGCCGTGCAGTTGGGCCTCAAAGGTGAAACGCACAGCCAAGTACTGTCTGGTTTGAAAGCAGGCGATGCTGTGGTCACCTCAGCCCATTTTTTACTGGACTCAGAATCCAGCAAAACTTCAGATTTTATCCGCATGGGTGAAGAAACATGGCCTTCAGCCCAAGTCAAAGGAGTGGTAATAAACAATGACCCCAATCACCGCACACTCACCATCCAGAGAGAAGCCATCACACAATGGCAAAGGGGCCCAGCCACTGTGGAATTTTGGGTCGAAAATGCCATCGACATCAAAGACATAAAGAAAAATACTGAAGTTGATTTTCATTTTGAAATTCGAAACGGTGCATTCATCATCACGGCCATCAAGGAAATGAATCATGATTGAATCCATCATTCACTGGTCAATCAAACAAAGGGGCATGGTCCTGCTGGCCACCTTGGCAATGGTCCTGTGGGGTGTTCACGCCATCAGAAACACGGCAGTGGATGCCATACCTGATTTGTCTGAAATTCAAGTGATCGTTAAAACCACATTTCCAGGCCAAGCACCTCAGGTGGTGGAAGACCAAGTCACCTATCCACTGACTACGGCGATGTTATCGGTACCGGGCGCCGTCACTGTGCGTGGCTACTCCTTTTTTGGGGACAGTTATGTCTATGTCATTTTTGATGAAGATACCGATTTGTAC
>JAUHZH010000086.1 GCA_030426065.1 Gammaproteobacteria bacterium | reverse complement strand
GCCTGCCATGCCCATGCCAATGATGGATGAAAACATGATCACCAACACGGTTGAAAATGTGGCAGAAAATGACCTCATGATCAACAGCGTCAACAATACAATGACGGCAAACATCAGTGGCACCAAAGTGCCCATGTCACCAAATCCAGCTTCAGCAAAAGCGTTGTTGAGCATGGAAACACCGCTGAGGTGAATGTCCAAGTGAGGAAATTGTGCTTGCAGTTCTGTTCTCAATGCCCGCGCCTTGGCCACCGCTTCTGGGACTTCCATGGCATGCTTCTGTGGCAGGTTCAAAGTCACCGACACATTGGTGACATGACCTTGCTCATTGATCAATTGTTTGTAGAGCAAAGGTTCATTCATGGCAATCTGCTTGATGGATGCCAACTCACCGGCAGTCAAGTCCATGGCATTGACCACCAAATCTTCGACCACCAGATCATCGGCTTCGCCATAAGTGTGCTGGAAGTTGCTCAATGAATCGACGCGCTGGGTGTAAGGGATTTGCCATGCGGCTTCTGTCAACCACTCAACCGCTGCCAATGTATGGGGTGTAAAGACCAAGCCATCTTTGGGTTTCAGCATGAACAGGATGTTGTCGTTCTTGCTGTAGGTGGTTTGCAAAGCTTCAAAAGCTTGCAGTTCAGGGTTGGCTTTTGAAAAGAAATCACGGTAATTGGTGGAAAAGTCAAGGAACCTCGCCCCCGATCCCACCACCATCACCATGGCCAGGCTCAAAAACAGCACATACCAGCGCCAGGCCAACACTTGTTTGGCCAGCCGGGATGCAAACCGGTCTATGTTTTGAAAGTAAGTTTTCATATCCACCTCTATTCAAATGTTTGTGTTTCATTTATGACCAAATGGTCATAAATAGGTTAAAAAAAAGGCCGTCACAAGCCCAGTAAATTCAACTGATGGTTGAGCATGGTGTTGGCTTGTTTGACGTCCATGTTGTTTTTCATTTCTATGCTGAGGCCTTGCATGGTGACACCAATCATGCCGCCAATCACCTCGGGGCTGCCATTCAACTGGCCTGGGTTTTGTTCGTGGATTTGCATGATCAGTTTCATGAACTCGTTGATCATCCTTCCTTTTTTGTGTTCAATCAACTGGCTGATGTCTTCATCGAAAGGTGCGCTGTCCACCAGGGAGTTGACTGCCATGCAGCCGCCATGCAGGGTGTCATTGTGTTCACATTTCATGTTCAGCATGTTATTCAATGCGGTCCGCAAAGCCAATGCGGGTTGGTCTGCCAGTTGGTCAATGATGGCTTTTTGTTCGAGGAACATGTGATCCAAATACCGTGCCAGTGCCGCCATGAACAATGATTTTTTGTCGCCAAAGGTTTGGTACAGGCTGCCTTTGTGCAAGCCGGTTGCGGCCATGATGTCTGCCATGGAAGTGGCTTCATAGCCTTGCGCCCAAAAAACCTGCATGGCTTTTTCAAGGATGTCTTCGGGTTCTGATTTTCTGGGTCTGCCGGCGTTCATGGGCGCATCATAGTCATTTATGACCGGGTGGTCAATAATATTTTGAATTTTTTACCGATTGGTCATCAATTGGTGGTTGCGGGGGTGTGATTTCGAGCGTGTCAGCGCAAATGCCATCAGGGTTAGTGGGCTTTCAGTTGGCGCTCCAGCAGGTCCAGCGAGTGATTGATTTGTGCAGCCCAGCTCATGTTGCTGTTTTTCTGTTGGATGAAACATTCGATGTCACGGGTTTCATCGTTTAAATGTACGTGGTTGATTTCCAGGCCGTGGCGCGACAAGATGGATTCAATTTTTTCGGCTTTTCGGCGCAATTGCATGCGGGTGTGTTGGAAAGCATATTCACACAACTGATCGCGTTTGGAATAACTGAACAGGTTGCTCTTGAACATCATTTCATCATTGGCATCGGGTTCGACCAGGATGATGTCGGCTTTGGGGTATTGGCTTTTGTATTTGGCCAGGCCGGTTTTCAAGCGAGATTGAACGACAGAGCGGAAGGTCTGTGACAGCACCAGTGGTAAGCCACCGGCCACCAATCCTTTGTCCTGGATGTTGAAGTCGCGTTTGAATGGGACAATGGGGTTGACCGCAAACAACAGTTGAACGCCTTGTTTCAAAGCGGCAGAGGCATTCATGGTGCGCCTGAGGGCGCCGTCGACATAGATGCGGTCTTTGATTTTGACTGGCGAATACAATCCTGGCAGGGCTGAAGATGCTTGAATTGCTTTGGAAATCGGTACGTCGTTGTTGCTGTCGTTACTGAAATGTGCAATTTTGCCACTGTTCAGTTCACAGGCAACGATGTGCAAAGCCTTTTTCAGTTCACGAAAATCGTTGCTGTGTTCACCTTCGCTGAGCACCGAACGCAAAAAGCGCTCCAATTTGCTGTTGTTGAAAACGCCAGTGGGCAATGCTTTGCCACTGACCTCCAGCATGTCAACAATGCTGGTGTGCAAAGGATTGGCGGCCCATTTGAGTAAAGATTTGCCAAACAGCACGGGTGATTTGGCCAGTGTCTTTAAATAATCTTTGTACGCGGGCTGTAAAAAATGATCGGGATTGAATGGCGTTTCTGCTTTTTTGTTGAAGGCAAAAATATCGCACATTTTGTTCAGGCTGATGCCATTGGCCAAACCCGCCGCGATGAAGGCACCGGCACTGACACCGACATAAACATCCAGGTCTGACAGGTCAACGCGCTTGATGCTGTCTTGTAATGCACACAGGGCGCCGAGTTCGTAAAATCCGCCCAATGGACCGCCGCCAGCCAAAGCGAGGCCAAATTTTTGGTTGCTGGGTGTGGGGTTTTTTGCTGGTTTTAATGTGATCATTGCCGTATTATAATGCCAAAGAGATCTTTGCAAAGGCTTCAGGTGCTTGTTATGGTCTCATTTCAGTGTGTCACCCCTATGACAGCTGTCAATCAAGAGAAGGAAGGAGAATGATCAAAGTATTGTTGGTGGATGACCATGACATTGTGCGCACGGGCTTGAAGCTGGTCGCGGAACAAATGACCGATGTCAAAATCGTGGGAGAGTGCAGAGACGGTGCAGAAGCCGTTGAGCAAGCACAAGCCTTGAAACCCGATGTCATCTTGATGGATGTCAATATGCCCAAAATGAGCGGTTTGGAAGCCACCAGGCGCATCAACCAAGCCGACCCATACATCAAAATCATCATCCTCACGATCCACGCCGAAAACCCTTTCCCTAGGAACCTGTTGGATGCCGGGGCTGTGGGGTACTTGACCAAAGGGTGTGCTGCGGATGAATTGGAAAAAGCCATCAAGATGGTGGCCAAAGGACAAAGGTATGTCGGTGCCGACATTGCACAGCAAATGGCGTTGTCCATGCTGCCAGGTGGTGGAGATGGATCACCATTTGATGATTTGAGCTTGCGTGAACTGGATGTGGTGATGATGTTGGTGCGTGGAAAAAAGGCCAAAGAGATCGCTTACACGCTGGATTTGACGGACCGAACAGTGGCCACATACAAGTACCGCGTGCTGGAAAAACTTGGCTTGCGCAACGAAGTGGAATTGACCCACATGGCGATTCGCCATGGATTGTTGGATGCCAAGGAGATTGGTCCCATCGCCTGATGCCTTTCTGGCGATAAAAAAATGTGAATAAATACTGTCAAAACGCATTGTTTTCCTATACAATTCGCGGTCTTTTTTAATGCCCTGAAATTTTTTAGAGGTCGATATGGTAAAAATTAAACTGGTTAGACACGGTGCAAAACGTGCGCCTTTCTACAAAGTTGTGGCCACCGATTCACGCAATGCAGGTGACGGTAAAGCGTTGGAAAGATTGGGTTTTTTCAATCCAATGGCGCGTGGTCAAGAAGTTCGTTTGAACTTGAACTTGGATCGCATTCAACACTGGGTTGGTCAAGGCGCACAGCTGTCTGATCGAGTCAATGTGTTGGTAAAAGAAGCTCAAAAAGCGGCTTAATTCACCGTGAACAATGACTTGATAGCTGTAGGAAAGGTTACAGGTCACTTCGGTGTACAAGGTTGGGTGAAGGTTTTTTCCTACACGCAACCCATGGAAAACATCACTGCCTACCGCGATTGGATTGTGGGCGGGCAGTTGATCAAAGGAATCAAGGCCAAAAAACACGGCAAAACCGTGGTTGCTTATTTCAAAGGTGTCGATAACCGAGAAAAAGCCCATGGACTGATTGGTCAAGAGATTGCCATCAGTAAAGACCAATTGGCTCAGTTGCCAGAAGATGAATTCTACTGGCATCAGCTGGTGGGTCTGGTGGTCGTGGACATAAGTGGTGAAACTTTGGGTCGAGTGGACTCACTGTTTGAAACCGGTGCCAATGATGTGATGGTCGTCAAACATGACGACGGTGAACATTTGGTGCCTTTTGTTATGGACGATGTGATCAAAAACATCGATTTGGCCAAACAGCTAATTCAGGTGGAATGGCACGAGGCTGAGTGATGCGACTGAATGTCATCACGTTGTTTCCAGAAATGGTGGAGCAGGCTTTGTCATTTGGTGTGATTGGGCGAGCCATCAAACAGGGTTTGATGACCGTGCACACATACAATCCCAGGGATTATGCTGAAAACAAGCACAACACAGTGGATGACAAACCATTTGGTGGCGGTGCCGGCATGGTGATGATGTATGACCCATTGCTGCGCACTTGGCAAGCGGTGCAGGACTCAGGGCAAGCAGGTGATTTGTATTACCTCTCACCACAGGGTCAGGTGCTCGACCAATCACTGTGTAACGCCTTGGCTCAAACCGAGGCACTGACGTTGTTGTGCGGACGTTACGATGGCATTGATCAGCGCTTTGTTGATCGCCATGTGGATGCAGAACTGTCCATTGGTGATTATGTCATCAGTGGTGGTGAACTGGCAGCTTGTGTGGTGGTGGATGCCATCGGTCGTCAGTTAAAAGGCGTGTTGGGTGATGAAGATTCGGCCAAAACCGATTCTTTCATGAGTGGCCAGTTGGTGGCTCCACAATACACACGTTCAGAGATTTTGGGACAGTCAGGCGTCCCAGCTGTTTTGCTCAGCGGCAATCACCAAGCGATTGCACAATGGCGAGCCGAAGAGGCCGCTCTGGTAACACAGCAGAAAAGACCTGATTTAGTCGGCACCTCTGGGGGCAGCAATGCCACCCATGTACCCATGAGAACAGAAGAAGATTGAGATGAACATATGAGTGACATCATTAAACAATTGGAAGCGGCACAGTTGCGCAGCGACTTGCCAAAATTCAACCCAGGTGACACCGTCATTGTGGGCGTGAAAGTGATCGATGGATCACGTGAGCGTGTACAAAATTTTGAAGGTGTTGTGATTGCTGTTAAAAACCGAGGCATCAACTCGGCATTCACGGTTAGAAAAATTTCTTACGGTGAAGGCGTTGAGCGTGTGTTCCAAACACACAGTCCATTGATTGACAGCGTAACCGTTAAACGTCGTGGTAAAGTCCGTCGTGCCAAGTTGTACTACTTGCGTGGCAGAGAAGGTAAAGCAGCTCGCATCACCGAGAAGCTGGACGTTAAAAAATAATCACCTGAGGAGAATATTATGTCAAGAGTATGTCAAGTGACTGGCAAGAAAACAACCGTTGGTAACAACGTGTCTCACGCCATGAACAAAACACGCAGACGCTTTTTGCCTAACCTGCACACACACCGCTTTTGGGTGGAAAGTGAAAACCGTTGGGTTAAATTGCGCGTCTCTACCAAAGGTATGAGAATCATTGATAAGAAAGGCATTGATGCTGTATTGGCTGAAATGCGTCATCGCGGTGAAAAGGTGTAATCATGAGAGATAAAATTAAATTAGTTTCTTCAGCCGGTACAGGTCACTACTACACCACCGACAAGAACAAGAAAAACACACCTGACAAAATGGAAATGAAAAAATACGATCCAGTTGTCAGAAAGCACGTCATTTACAAAGAGAAGAAAATCAAATAATTCTTTTTGAAACGGAAGGACACAAGGCCAGAATTCAATTCTGGCTTTGTCGTGTTTGATGCCACACGCTAAACAGGCACGATAAATCGACTCATGCCCCTTTGATGACCGGGTGCCGAAAGGTTGTCATTAAATGCATGAAGTTTTGTTAAAACCCTGAAATTAATAGGAAAATACAATGGCAAAATTGTCAGTTAAACAGCTCATGGAAGCTGGTGCCCATTTCGGTCACAACACCAGATACTGGAACCCCCAGATGGCCCCATACATTTTTGGCGCCAAAAACAAAATCCACATCATCGACTTGCGTCAAACAGAACAGTTGTTCAATGATGCGATGAATTTCATCAGCACCGTGGCGTCTCGTCGTGGCAAAGTGATGTTCGTTGGCACCAAGCGTGCGGCCAGCAAAGCCGTTCGTGAAGAAGCCGAACGTTGTGGCATGCCTTTCGTTTCACACCGTTGGTTGGGTGGTATGTTGACCAACTACAAAACCGTGAAGCAATCAATCAAGCGCTTGAAAGACATTGAAGCCATGCAAGCCGATGGTCGCATCGAGAAATTCGTTAAGAAAGAGCAGTTGAACATGGACCGTGAACGCATCAAGTTGGAAAAAACTTTGGGCGGCATCAAGGACATGCGCGGTTTGCCAGAAGCTTTGTTCATCATTGACACACGTTACGAGTCAATCGCCATCAATGAAGCGAAAAAATTGGGCATTCCTGTCGTCGCTGTTGTTGACTCTAACAACACGTTCAAAGACGTGGACTACATGATTCCAGCCAATGACGATGCGATGAAAGCCATCCGTTTGTACGTTGCTGCTGCTGCTGATTCAGTATTGGAAGGTAAAGCGTCAATGCAAATTGACACCAAAGAAACCGCCAAGAAAGAAGAAGCCAAAGAAGAAGCGCCAGCTGAAGAAAAGCCAGCCAAAGTGACCAAGAAAAAAGTCACCAAGAAAAAAGTGGCCAAAAAAGAAGCCGCCGCTGAAGAAGTGAAAGCTGAGCCAGCCGAAGACAAAGGCACTGAAGAAGCATAAGTGAACAACGCTTCGGCGTTGTCACACAATTCATAACTGGCTTGTATATCATGCAAGCCAGTTTCGTATCTAATACTGATGAGGTATACACTATGAGCATTACTGCTGCAATGGTAAAAGAGCTGCGCGAAATCACTGGCGCAGGCATGATGGAATGTAAAAAAGCTTTGGTTGAAACTGATGGCAACATCGAACAAGCCATTGAAAACATGAGAAAATCTGGTGCTGCCAAGGCGGCCAAGAAGTCTGGTCGTGTGGCGGCTGATGGCATCGTTAAAGTGGCCACATCCGATGACAACAAGACAGCCATTTTGGTTGAAGTCAACTGTGAAACAGATTTCGTTGCCAAAGACGAAAACTTTTTGAATTTTGCAGACATGGTTGTCAACGCGGCTTTGGCCAACAAAGCAGAGTCTGTTGAAGCCATTTCGGCTTTGCAAGTCGATGGCAAAACCATCGAAGAAGTGCGCACTGAGTTGGTTGCCAAAATTGGTGAGAATGTTCAAGTTCGTCGCGCCAAAGTGATTGAGTCTGAAGGTGCTGTGGGTTCTTACTTGCACGGCAAAAACATCGGCGTCGTGGTTTCTGCCACAGGTGCTTCAGATGATTTGATCAAAGACTTGGCCATGCATGTGGCTGCTGCCAACCCAGATTTCGTCGGTGAAGCGGACGTGCCTCAGTCTGTTTTGGAAAAAGAAAAAGAAATTTTGATTGCCCAAGCAGCTGATTCTGGCAAGCCTGCTGAAATCATTGAGAAAATGGTCGGTGGACGCATTCGCAAATACTTGGCTGAAATCACTTTGAAAGGTCAAAACTTTGTCAAAGACCCAGATGTCACGGTAGAAAAATTATTGAATAGCAACAATGCCGATGTGGTAGAATTTGTGCGATTTGAAGTCGGCGAAGGTATCGAGAAGAAAGAAGATAACTTCGTTGAGGAAGTAATGGCACAAGCGCGTGGTAACTGATTCGATAAAGTACAAAAGAATACTGCTCAAGCT
>JAUHZH010000085.1 GCA_030426065.1 Gammaproteobacteria bacterium | reverse complement strand
ATTCAAACAAATGCAAGCGCAGGAAACTGGACAAGGTTTTGTTGAAAAGCATGAAAATGCCGGACAGTTTTTCCGAAAAGGACGACAAGGCCAATGGCAAACGGTGTTGAGCGACGCGCAGGTTCAGAAAATCGTCGATCGCCACGAAACCCAAATGGCTCGATTCAAGTATTTGCCTTGATGGGTGTCTTTTTTGGGTGGCTGCACGACCGTAAAATCATGCAGCCACCACATCTTTCAATGCATCTGAGACTTCAGAACAACTTTTCTTTGACTGCTTGTATGTCTTTGTGACGGATGTCTTTGCCTTTGACCAAATAGATGGTGTATTCACAGATGTTTTTGGCATGGTCACCAATGCGCTCCAAGGACTTGGCACAGTGCGATAAATGAAGCAGTGCTTTCACTTCGATGGGCGCCCTGACCATTTGTTCAATCAAGTGGTCATTGAGCTCCAAAAAGTGGGCGTTGATCAATTGGTCTTTTTCCACCAATTCCACCGCCTGGTCGGCATCCAGTCGAGCCAATGCATTGAGTGAGGCTGAAAGCACACCCAAGACTTTTTGTCCGAGGTGATCCAATTCCACATAAAAAGGACTTTGGTAGTCCAAAGACATCAGGTCCTTGAGGATGTGGGCTATTTTTTCAGCTTGGTCACCAATCCGTTCCAAATCGGTGATGCTTTTCATCACCGCAATGATCAAGCGCAGGTCGCTGGCGGCTGGTTGGCGCTTGGCAATGATGCGTGTGCACTCACCATCCAGTTTGATTTCCATGTCATCAATGATGTCACCTTTGGCCAAAACGTCGTTGGCCAGTTCCACCGATCGGTCTTTGAGACTGAGCATGGCTTTGCGCAATTGGTTTTCTACCATACCACCCATTTTCAACAGGTGGTTGCGAACATCTTCCAGTTCGTTGTTGTATTCTTTTGACGTGTGTTGATCGAATTCTAAGTTGTCCATGGCCTCATCCAAATCGACCGGTGATGTATTTCTCGGTCAGTTCATGTTTAGGGTTGGTGAAAATTTTATTGGTGTCTCCCACCTCAATCAAGCGGCCCATATGAAAATAGGCGGTGCGCTGGGAAACACGTGCTGCCTGCTGCATCGAATGGGTCACGATCACGATGGTGTAATTTTTTCGCAATTCATTGATCAATTCTTCAATTTTGGCAGTGGCGATTGGGTCCAATGCCGATGCAGGCTCATCCATCAGAATGACTTCAGGCTGTACCGCTATGGTTCTTGCGATACACAAACGTTGTTGCTGTCCACCTGACAATCCGGTACCTGGTCCATGCAGTCGGTCTTTGACTTCGTCAAACAATCCGGCTTTGACCAATGCGTCTTCAACCAAGTCGTCGAGTTCGGCTTTGTTTTTTGTTAAACCGTGTATCCGGGGGCCATAAGCCACGTTGTCATAAATGGATTTGGGGAACGGGTTGGGCTTTTGAAACACCATGCCCACACGGGCACGCAACAGCACGGGGTCTTGTTTCTTGCTGTAGATGTTTTCACCATCCAGCAAGATTTTGCCTTGTACCCGACAAATGTCGATGGTGTCATTCATGCGATTCAAACAACGCAAAAATGTCGATTTACCACAGCCAGAGGGGCCAATCAGTGCAATCACTTCATTGCGCCCGACATCCAAGCTGACGTCATGAATCGCTTGGTTGGTGTCATAAAACACATTGACGTCTCGGGTGCTGATTTTGGCATCATCACAAGTGTAGGCACCGACGGTTTCGGTGTACTCAATGTCCAAATTCACTTGTGGTTCGGGTTTGTTGTCCATGTTGGCGGTCATTGTATCGGCGATCATATTCATATCATGTTACCACTTTTTCTCAAACTTTTTGCGTAATCTGATGGCCACTGCATTCATGGCGATCAAAAACACCAACAGCACCAAGATGGCCGCTGATGTTTTTTCTAAAAATCCACGTTCTGGGGCATCGGCCCACAGAAACACCTGAATCGGCAGCACGGTGGAGGGGTCTCCAATCGACTGTGGGATGTCGACAATGAAGGCCACCATACCAATCATGAGCAAAGGTGCGGTTTCACCCAAGGCCTGTGCCATGCCAATGATGGTGCCTGTCAATATGCCGGGCAAAGCGGCAGGTAAAACGTGATGGAACACGGTTTGCATTTTTGACGCACCCAATCCCAATGCAGCTTCCCTCAACGAAGGTGGCACCGCTTTGATGGCCGATCTGGAGGCGATGATGATGGTTGGCAAGGTCATCAGGGACAAAACGATACCACCGACCAATGGGGCCGATCGTGGCATGCTGAAAAAGTTGATGAATACCGCCAAACCCAGCAAACCAAACACAATCGATGGCACGGCAGCCAGGTTGTTGATGTTGATTTCAATGAAATCAATGAATCGGTTTTTCGGAGCAAACTCTTCCAAATAAATGGCGGCCGCCACAGCCACTGGAAATGACAAAGCTAAAGTCACCAGCAAAGTGTAAAGAGAACCCAGGATGGCACCTTTGATGCCCGCCAATTCAGGTTCGCGTGAATCTCCGGCAGAGAAGAACAACCAGTTGAAGGTCTTGTGAACTTCTCCAGATGCTTCCATTTCCAAAATCCAGCCCAGTTTCTGGTCTTTCACGCGTCGATCTGATTCAGGCAATGTCCGATCAATCGCGCCTTTGATCACCGCATCGACATCGTCATCGGCAATGAAGTCCATGGTCACAGACTGGCCCAACAATGCTGGGTTTTCCAACACCGCATCACGCAACTGGTATTCAGCACCGATGCTGACCAAAGTGTACAGTTCCTTTTTCACTTTGCGTTTGGTCGCTTCAGGGAAACGGTCACGCAAGGCTTGGCGAATCGGTTGTCGGAAATCGGCTGCCATGAAATCTTCGCGGCTGCTGTCATCCTTCAAACCCAATTCATCGGCATCAATTGATACCGTCAAATTGACCTGGGTTTGACTGAACGCGGGCATGGCTTTGGTGATGATGTCGGTCAACAACACCAGCAAAAACATGAAAGCAATGCCAATCGCCAACAAGCCGGCCGATTTAAAAACCTTTTCTTTGAAGTAACGTTTTTTCAGACTCAGTTTGACCTGATCTGTGTTATTGATGGGCTTATTCATATTGTTCTCTGTATTTTCTCACCACATACAAGGCCACCATGTTCAACACCAAAGTGGTGACGAACAACATCAAGCCCAATGCAAATGCAGCCAAAGTTTTGGCGCTGTCGAATTCCTGATCCCCTGTCAGTAAGGTCACAATTTGTACCGTCACGGTGGTGACCGCTTCCAATGGATTGACGGTCAAATTGGCTGCCAATCCGGCAGCCATCACCACAATCATGGTTTCACCAATCGCCCGTGAAGCTGCCAAAAGAACACCACCAACGATGCCGGGTAAAGCCGCCGGGATCAGCACTTTGACGATGGTTTCGGAACGGGTGGCCCCCAGGCCCAGAGACCCTTCACGCAGTGCCTGCGGCACCGCTGACATCACATCATCGGCCAGTGAAGACACAAAGGGGATGATCATGATGCCCATCACCAAGCCCGCAGCCAAAGCACTTTCTGATGCAACAGACAAGCCCAAACCCTCACCCAAATCTCTGATGAATGGTGCCACCGTCAAGGCCGCAAAGAATCCATACACCACCGTGGGTATACCGGCCAAAATTTCCAAAACAGGTTTGGCCACTGCACGAACCGAACGGCTGGCATATTCCGACAAATAAATCGCAGACATCAGTCCCAATGGCACAGAGACCATCAAAGCAATGACCGAAATCAACATCGTGCCAACAAACAAAGGCACCGCACCAAATGCGGCCGAGGAACCCACTTGATCAGCACGGATCGCTGTTTGTGGTGACCATTCTGTACCGAACATGAAATCCATCACCGGTACATCACCAAAAAACCGCATCGACTCAAACAAAACGGACAAAACAATGCCCACCGTGGTCATGATGGCGATCGAAGCCGCTGCCAACAGAATCCACTCAATGATTTTTTCAAAGATCAACCGTGCCCGGGTTTCGGTGTTGATCCGTTTCAATGCAAACAAACCCAGCAAAACCGCCAACGAAATCACCACGGCAGACTTTCCCCACTCAGCCGTTTTTGTGATCCGCTGGTAGTGACCGTGGATGACCTGCTTGTCATGACTCAAAGCCGCCACTTCAGCTTCGCTGTTGGCATTCTTGATGTCGTTCAAATACAAGTCCAAATCCAAATCAGTTTGTAAGCCTTCGCTGGCAATGACTTCACTGATTTGGTGGTTGATCCAAGGTGTTTCTGCGACGTGCAAAACAAACAAAACCAGCAAAGCCGGAATCAAAGAAACCAAACCCGCCACGTAGCCAAAGTACTTGGGCAATGTGGTGATTCTGGGTTTTTCACTTTGCTGCTTGTATTGCAAATGAATTTTTTGACGCCCAATCAAAAAACCAAATGCCGCCAAAAAGGCCAACAACAATAACAGGGCACTGATGCTCATATCAATTTCATTACCTTTCAAAGACCATCAACCACCCGCTCATGCTATCAGGTGGCCAGTCGTCATTGAGAAAACAACAAAACCCAGCGCCGACGATGCGCTGGGTTTTGAACCAATTGGAGGTCAAACAACCCCACTTCAGAGAACAATTACAGTTCTAAGTTCTTCAGCTCTTTGATGCCTGTGGCGACTTCGGTGTACTTGTCTTCATCCAAAGGAATCAAACCTTTGTCAGTCAAATAACCTTCATCACCCATGGCTTTTTTGCTGGTGAACTCTTTCAAAAATGCTTCCATTCCAGGGATTTGTGACACGTGCGCTTTCTTGACATAGAAGTACAGTGGACGTGACACTGGGTATTCACCCGAAGCAATGGTTTCGAATTCAGGCGTCGCAGCATCGACCGTGGCGGCTTTCACCAAGTCGGCATTTTGATCCAAGAATGAGAAGCCAAAGATGCCCAAAGCATTGGGGTTCTTTTGCAATTTTTGGATGATCAAGTTGTCGTTTTCACCCGCCTCGATGTAAGCACCGTCTTCACGGATGGTGTGACACATGGACTTGTAAGCTGACTTGTCTTTTTTCTTCATGGCTTTGATCCAATCAAAAGACTTACAACCACCTTCCATGGCCAATTCTACAAATGCATCACGCGTACCTGAAGTGGGAGGGGGACCCAACACTTCGATTTTGATCGCTGGCAACTCGGGGTTGATTTCATTCCACATGGTGTAAGGGTTGGCTTTCAATTCGCCTTCTTTTTCACCTGGGATTTCTTTGGCCAAGGCCAAGAAAATGTCTTTTCGAGTCAAAGCAAAGTTGTGTGAGTTGATGTCATTCGCCATAACAATGCCGTCGAAACCGATCAGCACTTCAACCACTTCCTTGACACCGTTTTCATGACACATGGTCAGTTCAGATTCTTTGATGCGACGCGAAGCATTGGTCACATCAGGTGTGTCCACACCCAAACCTTTACAAAACAGCTTCATGCCACCACCGGTTCCGGTTGATTCAATTTTGGGTGTTTTGAATTCAGTTGACTTACCAAAACGCTCTGCCACCACTGTTGAGAAAGGGTAAACAGTTGAAGAGCCCACAATGCTGATGTAATCACGACCAGCGGCGAAGGTGCTGCCTGATGCCAACAAAGCCAATGCAGCGGTACATAATTTCAAAGTTTTCATGATGATAACCAATTTAAGATGTGGGCATTTGATGAACGCTTTGTGACAGCTTTGTTACAAATGTCACGCTGATGTCAAAAAAGTCCGGTCTTGCCATGATTGGGTGGCCGCAACAACACAACATAGTTCATGATTGTGACGCGGCCATGAAACAACCCTCAGAAACCACTGCCACAGGTTGGAGCCATTAACTGTTATAATCAAAACGTATAAACAATCCAGAGGGTTCATGTCCACATCCATCATGTCGTTGTATTGGATTCTGTTCAGCACTTTGACAACACCAACAACCGAAAATGTCAGCTTCCAGTCCATCTCTGAATTGAGCCAGACACCCGCCCACCACCGCATCAGTTATGGCAGCCATCCGCTCCAACAAGGTGACTTGTGGGTCGGGAATCCTGACCAACCCTTGCTGCTGATCATCCACGGTGGCTGTTGGCTGCGCGCATTTGGTGCCGATCACCTGGCCCCGATGGCCAGTGACTTGCACCAACAAGGTTATTCCGTGTGGACACCCGGTTACCGCCGAACCGGTGAAGATGGTGGCGGTTGGCCTGGCACATTCCAAGACATCAAAGCGGCCTTGAACCACGTGCCTCAATTGCCCAAGACCGTCAACACCGCTCAAATCATTTTGATGGGTCATTCTGCGGGCGGCCATTTGGCCCTGTTGGCCTCACATGAAAAACCGGTTCAAAATGTTGCACTGACCATTGGGCTGGCAGCCATCACCGATCTACCGACTTATGCCCAAGGCAGCAACGGTTGTCAAAAATCGGCTGTGGGTTTCATGGGAGGCACACCCGCTGAACTAGCGGACGCTTATCAGCAAGCCGACCCCCAGCAAAAAGGCACCTATCAAAACACCTTATTATTACAGGGCGCAGCAGACACCATCGTACCCAGCAGCCAAGCCCAACTCCCTGGCGCGGCAGTCACCCTGGTTCCTGGCGCCGGTCATTTTGACTGGATCCACCCCAAAACAAATGCCTATCAGACCCTATTGGCGGCTCTGAAAACAGTGAAATGATTGGTAAAGCAGTGCACTATCAGGTATGCTTGCGCCCCTTTCTTATACCTGCCAGTCCATCTGAGGCAGATTCAACATGAAATTCACTGATTTGGGCTTATCCGAGCCACTGTTACAAGCCGTCCTTTCTCAAGGTTACGATGAACCTTCTCCGATTCAAGCGCAGGCCATTCCTGCTGTTTTGACCGGTCAGGACGTGTTGGCCGCCGCCCAAACTGGCACCGGCAAAACCGCTGGCTTCACTTTGCCCTTGTTGGAACGGTTGGCGAAAGGTCGCCCAGCCCACTTCAACAGCGCCCGCGCCCTGGTCCTGACACCGACCCGAGAATTGGCTGCCCAAGTCGGCGAAGCCGTTGAAGTTTATGGTCAAAATCTGAAACTGAAATCAGCCGTGGTGTTCGGTGGTGTCAAAATCAACCCACAAATGATGAAACTGCGCAGTGGCGTCGATGTGTTGGTGGCGACCCCTGGCCGTTTGTTGGACTTGTATGGCCAAAACGCCGTCCGATTTGATGACTTGGAAGTGCTGATTCTGGACGAAGCCGATCGGATGCTCGACATGGGGTTCATCCATGACATCAGAAAAATCATCAAGCTGTTGCCGAAAAAGCGCCAGAACTTGATGTTTTCGGCAACCTTTTCACCTGAAATCAAACAGTTAGCCAAAACCATCACCCACCACCCGGTGGAAATTTCGGTCAGTAAAAACGAAGCCGCCACTTCGGTGGAGCATTGGTTACACCCGGTCGATAAAAAACAGAAATCAGCCCTGTTGCGCCACTTGATTGACGACAACGCTTGGCAACAGGTGCTGGTGTTTTGTCGCACCAAACACGGTGCTAACCGATTGGGCACCTACCTGGAAAAAAACAACATCAAAGCCGCCGCCATTCACGGCAACAAAAGCCAAGCTGCCCGCACCAAAGCATTGGCCGGTTTCAAAAACAAAAAACTACAAGTCCTGGTGGCCACCGACATCGCCGCCCGAGGCATCGACATCGACCAATTGCCTCAAGTGGTCAATTTCGACTTACCCAATGTGGCCGAAGACTACGTCCATCGCATTGGCCGAACCGGCCGTGCCGGATCCACAGGCCAGGCCATTTCCTTGGTCAGTGCCGATGAAGTCAAGCAACTGAAAGACATTGAACGCTTGATCAAGCAAAAGCTCGACCGCCGTTATGTCGATGATTTCGAACCGGTGCACGAAGTGCCCGCCACTGAAAAACCAGCGCAAATCAGCAAGCCCAAGAAAATCAAAAGGCCCAAGCCCAAAAACTTTGTCAAAGCCAGCATCAAAGCCAAATGGGCTGCCCGCAGTGAT
>JAUHZH010000451.1 GCA_030426065.1 Gammaproteobacteria bacterium | reverse complement strand
AATGGTTTTGGCACTTTAGGTAAAAGCAGACAGCAACTTTATCAAGACCACATCAGAAGGCCAGATGGTTCCAATATCGACTGGGAAGATCACATCAGACCTGGAAGAGAAACCACTGCGGCCACTTTCATCAGGGCCATATATTCGAAACGTCAGCTACAAGAAACGGTGGTCGACTTTTGGCATAACCACTTCAATGTGTATCAATACACTGATAATGTGCCTGGAATGTTTGTTCATTACGATCGCGACGTCATTCGTGCCAACGCTTTGGGCAATTTCAGAGACATGGCTTATGAGGTCACTCGATCCAACAGCATGATGATGTACTTAGGCAATGCATTGAATCATTTGGAGGCTCCGAATGAGAATTTCGCCAGGGAGCTGTTGGAATTACACACCTTAGGTGCAGAGAACTATTTGGGCCACATGAATTGGCAAGATGTCCCTGAAGATGCCCAAGGCCGCAAAGTGGGTTATGTAGAGCGGGATGTGTATTACCTGGCTCGTGCTTTAACGGGTTGGTCATATGACGGTGCCCATTGGTCAGATGACGATGACGGTCACGCACCAACGGGTAATTTTTTGTTCAGAGAAGACTGGCATTACGATGGCATCACAAGGGTGTTGGGTGAATACTTTGAATACAACCCTGATTTTCCATTGAGTGATTTCAGGTCGATATTGAATCGTTTGGCTGAACATCCCGGTACTGCACGATTCTTGGCCAGAAAAATGTGCCGCCGTTTCATTTCTGACAACCCATCACAAGGCATCATTGATCAAGTGGCTGACACATTACACCAAAATTGGACAGCAGAAGATCAATTGAAGCAAGGTTTTGAGGTGCTGTTTAAATCCAATGAGTTTTTAAACACATGGGGAGAGAAAATCAAAAGACCATTTGAAAGGTCGGTTTCAGCCATGCGGGGCATCGGTTTCAATTACCATTTCAACCCAACAGACAGTGAAACCAATACCCATCGTTGGATTTTTTCAGAATCTGGAGGGTATCCTTTCAGTTGGACTTCGCCCAATGGCTATCCAGATGTCAAAGCCCATTGGCTGGGTTCTTCATCACAGATGATGACTTGGCGCTACATCCAATGGCTTTCTCAGGATAAAGACGACAACGACAATTTCTACAACGATGTGATCGGCATCACTCAAAATGCCATACCCAATGCCAACAACATCACCCCCAATTCCTTGGTTGATTTTTGGTATGAGAAATTGTGTGGTGTGGCACCAGACACGCACACCCGCAATCACTTGCGAGATTTTATGGCCTTGTCACACAATGACACAGGCAACCCCATTGGTCCCAACGATGTGATTGACATCACTGACAATGGCTGGCCAGGGTATAACCAGGAACGGTTGATGGCTTTGGTGGGAATGATTTGCATGACCACAGAATTTGGGTATCGGTGAGGAGGCGACCATGAAAAAGATCAACAGAAGAAGTTTTTTGAAAGGATCAGGCGTTGTCACCATGGCTGGCTTGGGTGGCTTACAGTTGGGTTTTGCCAATCCATTGACGAAAGCTGGTCAAGGCAACAACCGTGATTTGCTGGTTTTTGTGTTTTTGAACGGAGGCATGGATGGCTTAAACATGTTCCCGCCACGCAATGGCGCCGATTATGGG
>JAUHZH010000084.1 GCA_030426065.1 Gammaproteobacteria bacterium | reverse complement strand
ACAGACTGCAGCCACCTATGAGAGGTCCACTCAAATGGCCCGCTCTTATCCATTTGACTACACCAGCTTGTGTTTACAGCACCATTTGTTACTGGCTGATGGTGTGGTGCGATCCGGATTGGATGTGCCGACACATGCCAAGGCGGCGATTCAGGCTTGCGAAAACACCGTGACCATTCAACCCAGTAATGTCTATGCCATGAACCTGTTGGCAGCCACCCACATCATAGAAGCTTTTTGGCGGGTTCACATGAACCAAGATGTGACCGTGCAATTGGCAACGGCAAGTCAATGGAACGAAAATGCAAAAAACACACAAGCCACGGATCAAAACAAACGAAATGAAGCGTTGATCCAGCTGGTTCACGCCAAGAAACTGATGGGGCAGGGAAAGGACTCTATGGAACCGATTTCACGTGCAGTGAAGGCGATGGAGGGGTTATTGGCCAGCAACCCACAACAACCCTATGTGGTGGGTGATTTGCTCATGGCTTTGGCTCATTTGGCAACCGAACAAATGAGAAAAGGCATCCCGCACCAAGAAACCATGGCACAAGCCAAAAACTGGTTTGATCAGGGCATGAAAACACCCACACTGCTATCGGAAGCACAACGGAGTCTGGTCATCAATCAAGCCGGCATTGAATGGGTGGACCTGTTGTATCGATTCATTCAGGGTGAGGACATCAGCGGCCCCAGCGAATCTTTGCTGCAATTACTCACGCCCAAAGACATCCCAATGGAAAATGAACCCAATCAAATGAACATGATTGCCAATGTCCAATTGCTCCTTGCCCACCAGGCCCAAAGACAGCAACAAGACCCTGAGGCGCATTTGAACCTGGCACAAGAGCAGGCCCAGCAGGCATTGAAGATTGACCCAAACAACGACCGGACCTTGATGACTTGGGCTTTGATTCAAGCCTGGCAGGCGCATGTGAATGGCGGTGATTTCCAGTCGGCTGAAAACACGTTCCAGCAAGCCGCTGAAATCAACCCCAACAACCCCTATTTACATCGAGCGAAGGCTGAAGTTGACTGGCTTCGTTGGCGCAATACAACAGATCCAGCTGCCAAAGCCAACGCAAGGTTGCAAGCCCAGAGTCACATCGAACAAGCATTGGCCAATGACGGTTTGAATCCTTGGTTTGTTTTTACTGCAGAGCTGATACAACAGCAGTGACCCGTTTGTCCGTTGGTGATTTGGTGTCATGTGCGACGGCACCCATTATAATGTTGAACCACACAACAGGAGTGATCATGAAAATTGGAATTTATTATGATGAAGACTATTTGGATCCGAAGTACTTGGCTTTTTTTGAAAACCTCTTTGGGGTTGAAGGAGAACAGGTTCTGGACGCTGAAGAAGAGCGGTTTCACTTTCAATTGTTGGGTGGAAAGTTGAGCCCAGAGTTTCATGATCACCTTTCTAATGGGCAAACTGAGTTAAAAGATAACATTCATATCGACGTCCTTGATAACAAGGGTCAAAGAGTGGGGCATTACTTTCTGGGTGATGTTCAAAACTTGTCTATTCAAACAAACAGCGAAAAAACACATGATTTGAGTTTTGATGCCATTCATCATTCAGTGTATCCGGGGAGCTTTAAGTGCATGACTTGGTGGGCTGAAAATAGAATCCAAAAAAATGACCTTTGGACACAATTGCCCAAGTCAGAGCGGCAAGGTTGGTTGCATGCAGCACTTTACAACGGAGACCGTTCTGGTCAACAAGGTGTGGACGTACTGGTTGATGGCTTGAACATAGATGACTGGAATGCATTTCACTGTGCACTTGGAGAAGCAGTGAATGGGCCAGGAGGCTATTTCGGAAGGTGTTTGTATGGATTGGAAGATTGTTTGATAGGCGATTTTGGCCCCATACCGACAAAAGTAACCTGGGTAAACAGTGCACACAGTCAATCACAGATGACCGATTTTGATGAATTGGTTAAACACTTGAAAAACATTTTCTCTACCAACAAGATAGAACTTGTTTTGGCATAGTTTTTTACACTGTGGGAGATTCATGCCCTCAAGTAAATACAAAATCGAAATTCTAAGGAAAAGCCAAGTGTCTTGGTTATCCTGATTTTTACCAACATTCTATTGAGATGAATCCTCGGGGCGTGCCCGAGGATGACATCCAAGAAGCGGTACTTTACAGTCGTTGCCCCAGCAAAGTCCCTTGTTTGATGGCGCGTTTGGCGTCCAATTCGGCAGACACATCGGCACCGCCGATGATGTGGAAGTGGTCTTTGTCGTTTTGGTGAAGTTTTTTGTTCGACACTTGCCCAGCACAAATGATCACGTGATCCACGTCAAGGATTTGCGGTTTGTCGTTGATGGTGATGTGCAGGCCCTGGTCGTCGATTTTGTCGTAGTTGACGCCAGTGAGGGTTTTGACGCCTTTTTTCTTGATGCTCAAGCGGTGAATCCAGCCTGTGGTTTTGCCCAGGCCTTTGCCCGGCTTGCTGCTTTTCCTTTGTAACAGGTAAATGGTGCGGCTGGCTTTGTCGTCAATGGCTTTTTTCAGCCCACCTGCTTGCTCAATGCTTTGGTCGATGCCCCATTCATCACAAAATGCATCGATGCTTTGTGCCTCATCTGGGTCGTCAACAGCCAAATATTCAGCGACATCGAAGCCGATGCCACCGGCACCGATGATGGCGACTTTTTCGCCCGCCTTTTTCTGTCCAGACAACAACTCATTGTAAATGATGACTTTGTCATGGCCGATGCCTTCTATGCTGGGCACGCGGGGGGAGACACCAGAAGCAATCACCACTTCATCGAATTGGGCCAAGGCCATTTCGCTCGCTGCGGTGTTGAGTTTGAGTTTGACGCCGTGCTTCTCAATCAAATGATTGTAGTAAGCGATGGTGTGAACAAATTCTTCTTTGCCTGGGATGTTGGCCGCCAAGTTGAATTGACCACCGATTTTGTCACTGGCTTCAAACAAGGTCACGTGATGGCCACGTTCGGCCAAGGTGGTGGCGCAAGACAGCCCGGCCATACCGGCACCCACCACGGCGATGTTTTTCTCTTGTTTGATCGGCTGGTTGATGTACTCTGTTTCAAAACAAGCCACGGGATTAACCAAGCAAGTGGCCCTTTGGCCTTTGAACACATGGTCCAAACATCCTTGATTGCAAGCGATGCAGACATTGATTTCTTTTTCCTGGCCCAAGCGTGATTTTTGCACCAAGCTGGCGTCGGCAAGGAAAGGCCTGGCCATCGAAACCATGTCGGCTTGGCCCGATGCGATGATGTCTTCAGCCACTTGCGGGTGGTTGATTCGGTTGGTGGTGACCAGAGGCACCGACACGTGTTCTTTGATTTTTTGGGTCACCCAAGCAAACCCAGCGCGTGGCACCATGGTGGCTATGGTCGGCACCCTTGCTTCGTGCCAGCCAATGCCGGTGTTGATGATGCTGACGCCAGCGGTTTCCAATAATTTGGCCAACTCAATGACCTCTTTGATTTCAGACCCGTTGTTGACCAATTCCAACATCGATAAACGGAAAATGATGATGAAGTCTGATCCCACGGCTGCGCGTGTTTGTCGAACAATCTCCAAAGCCAGGCGGGTGCGGTTTTCGAATGAGCCACCCCAGTCATCTTGTCTGTCATTGGTTCTGGGTGATATGAATTGGTTGATCAAATAGCCTTCAGAGCCCATCACTTCAACGCCATCGTAACCGGCGTCTTGAGCCAGTTTGGCGCAATTGACGAAGTCTCGGATTTGTTTGTGAATCCCTTTTTCATTCAAGCGTTTGGGTTTGAAAGGCGTGATGGGTGATTTTTTATCAGTGCCTGAAACGATGAAGGGATGATAGCCGTAGCGACCTGAATGCAAGATTTGCATACAAATTTTGCCTTCAGCACCATGCACCGCATCGGTGACGATTTTGTGGCGTTTCCTTTGAAAACCATATTTTAGAAAGCCTGACATGGGTGCCACCCAGCCAGCGATGTTGGGTGCAATCCCGCCAGTGACGATGATGCCTGCTTCACCTTCGGCACGTTGTCGAAAATACTCAGCCAATTTAGGGTAGTTTTTGGCTCGGTCTTCCAGGCCGGTGTGCATGGAGCCCATCAAAACACGGTTTTTGAGTGTGTGGCCTGAAGTGTTCAGCGGAGTGAACAGGTGTGGATATGCGGTCATTGCCCTATTTCTGTTTGGTTTCAGGTCATGACGGTCATCATGATCCTGCTGCGGTTATTTTCACCAAAGCTTTTCTGGCGGCTTGCCATTGGCTTTGTTCCCAAAACGGACGATCGGTTCTGAGTACCGAACGGCCCTTCAATCCCCATATTTTAGATAATTTTGATGGACTGTTGGGTAAATATTTCAAACGATTGTTTGAAAGTAATTCTGTGCACAAATCAAATTCGCAAACCAAGGTCATGTCAATGTTGGCATCGACACAGGCTTGGTACCTTTCTTCAATGCTGCCAACACACTCAGCAGCTTTCATGCCCAAATCGTCACTGATGGTGACCCCTTTGAAACCATGTTGTTTTTTGAGTAACTGTTCACTCCACACTGTTGAATAGCCAGCAGGTTGGTCACAGGTTTTCGAATAAATGACGTGGGACAGCATCATGGCATCGATGCTGCCGGTGGGAATCAATTCAGCGAATGGTTTCAAATCAAGCCCTGATATGTCATCCAAAGAGCGATCATCGATGGGCAATTCGAAATGTGAATCGGCTTTCACCGTGCCATGACCAGGGTAATGTTTGCCAGTGGTTTTCATGCCAGCAGATTGCATGCCGCGGCAGTAAATGCGGCCCAATTCACTGACCACACTGGGGTCAGATGAAAAAGCGCGGTCTCCAATGACGTCAGAACCATTGTCAATGTCCAAAACCGGAGCAAAACTCATGTCGATACCGACACTGAGTAATTCAGATGCCATCAACCAAGCATGTAGGTGGGCGAAAGATTTACCCATGTCTTTGTTGCTTTCATACAACTTGCCAGCATCTTGTAAGCAAGGCAATTGGGTGAGCGGTGTACCGAATCTTTTGACCCGACCACCTTCTTGGTCCACGGCCATCAGACAATCTTTTCCTTTGATGGCTTTGACTGACCTGACCAAACGGCACAGTTGCGGGTAATTTTCGAAGTTGCGCTTAAAAAATATCACGCCACATACCAGTGGGTGTTTGAGGTTTTTTTTATCCTGAGCGGTCAATTCTGGTCCCGCCAAACCAATCATCAAAGCAGTCATGGGTGGATTATAGCCTGATTAACTCAAATTTTTTTTCATGTGAATGTCATAAATCAGTCAGTGGGTGTTTTCAAATAAGGCTGTCTTGTCTGCAAAAAAGCAAAGCGAAAGTTAAGTGTAAGTGGTCTTGCTGAAAGTCAAATGTGATGGCGTCCACAGAAAAGTGTGATAAATGGTGATAAAAAATAGATGAACGGGTAAAAAAGAACAATTGTTCGATTTATACGCCAGAGAATTACTTTTGGCACAGGACTTGTTTTGTTGCGAATTTTATCTATAATCATTGCAGTTTCGTTAAAAGCGTTAGAAAAAGATTAAAAAACGAACGAGACTTGCCCATCAGACTAAACCACGAGGGCTAAAAGCCCCGATAAAAAAAAGAGGAGTAGAGGAGAGTTCAGTCTGACTTACGTCTTGGACTTATATTAAAGGTGTCACCATGTGACACCTTTTTTTGCCCTACAGGAAGTAGGGCTGTGGCGTGAGCAGGACGCGGAAGCCACGCCTACAAGAAGTAGGGCGGCAGCGGAGGCAGGCGAGGTGAATTGCTTGCAAGAGAGGGCGGCCTGGGCCGACACCGGCAGCTGACAACTGGAAGGAAGTAGGGCGGCAGCGGAGGCATACTGCCATAGATGGCAGGTATTAGAACAACGCAGGAGCATTTGTCGAGGACGCGGACTCCACGACATACCTACATCGCTGTAAGCGTCGTTCGCAACGACAGGTTTTAGTCATTGCGTTTGAGCGAAGCGACTGATGCAATCTCTGGCAATGAATCGGTCACAATTCCCAGTCTTCTTTTTCTGAACCAAACAGGTGGTCAGCTATGTCTTGAATCAATGGATCAAGGCCTTGTTTGCTGATTGATGAAATGACATACATGGGGCCATCCCAGCCGATTTGCTCTGTGTAAAGTTGTGCCCATTCTTTGGCTTCTTCAGCTGTGGTGACATCGGACTTGGTGAAGACCAACCAGCGTTGTTTTTCTTGTAATTGTTCTGAAAATTTGACCAGCTCTTCCGACAATTGATGGAATTGTTCGACCGGATCGCATTGACCTTCATAAGCGGGTAATTCCACCATGTGGAGCAACAAGCCTGTGCGTTGAAGGTGTTTGAGGAATTGTATGCCCAATCCGGCGCCTTCTGCAGCGCCTTCGATGATGCCTGGGATGTCAGCCACCACGAAAGAGGTGTCGGCATCGATTCGGACCACGCCCAAGGCTGGGTACAAGGTGGTGAAGGGGTAGTCGGCGATTTTGGGTTTGGCTTGTGAGATGGCGTTGACAAAGGTTGATTTACCGGCATTGGGAAAACCCAGCAAGCCGACATCGGCCAGAACCTTGAGCTCCAATTTGATCTCGCGCAGGTGGCCTTGTTCACCCGAAGTGAAGCGTTTGGGTGCGCGGTTCACTGAACTTTTGAAATGCATGTTGCCCAAACCACCTTTGCCTCCTGAGGCTATGATCAATTGCTGTTCATGGTCTGTGATGTCGCCCAATTTTTGGTCAGTTTCCAGATCATACACTTCGGTGCCTGTTGGGACTTTGATGATCAGGTCATCGCCCCCTTTGCCGTACATTTGTCGGCCACGACCCGATTCGCCATTTTGGGCATCAAATCGTCGTTTGTGGCGGAAATCGACCAAAGTGTTCAGGCCTTGGTCACCTTGTAGAATCACATCGCCACCTTTGCCGCCATCGCCGCCATCTGGGCCGCCAAAGGCAACGAATTTTTCGCGCCGGAAGCTGGCCGAGCCTGAGCCGCCGTTACCGGCTTTGACTGTGATTTTGACTTCATCTACAAATTTCATTTTTGATCTCTGTCTGTGGTGACAATGATGATGCCACAAAAAAAGCCCACCTGAAAGTGAGCTTTTCGAAAAACCGTAAAACAGGCTTTATGCTTGTGCTTCGATTTCTACGTATTGGCGGAACTTTTTGCCTTTCTTGGTGAATTTAACAACACCGTCTTTCAAAGCAAACAAAGTGTGGTCTTTGCCCATACCTACGTTGTCACCTGCGTGGAATTTGGTGCCGCGTTGACGAACCAAGATGTTTCCAGCGATGGCTTGTTGGCCGCCAAACATTTTGACGCCCAGGTACTTAGGATTAGAATCGCGACCGTTATTAGTACTACCTACTGCTTTCTTATGAGCCATGACGATTTACCTCTTATCCAACTTTAGTGATTTTCAATTCAGTGTAATTCTGACGGTGACCCATTTGTTTCATGTGGTGCTTACGTCTTTTGAATTTCAGAATTCTTACTTTTTTGTGACGGCCATTCGACAATACTTCGGCAGAAACGGTTTTACCATCCAACAATGGTTTACCGATTTCAACGTTTTCGCCGTCAGACAACATCAAAACTTGGTCCAGCTTGATTTTGTCACCAGCTTCAACCTGCAACGATTCTACTTTAATTACGTCGCCTTCTTTGATTCTGTATTGTTTGCCACCTGTAGCTACAACTGCGTGCATGAAACTACTCCAATATTTCGGTTGTCTTAAAAAGAGCGGGGATTTTACTTAAAATGCCCAAGTCGGTCAACTGATAATTGAATTGTTTTTCAAGGCTGACCTTATTCAGTCACGCATTATGCTGAAAGCGGAGAAAATTGCCATATTTATCTACAGTATCGATGCAATTCTTATTAAAATGGTGGGTTTGTTGTGCTTTGACTATTTATCCATGAAAACCATCTCTTTGCGTGGCGTGCGCACCCATAACCTGAAAAACATCGATGTGGACATCCCAAGGGATCAATTCATTGTCATCACGGGGCTTTCTGGCTCTGGCAAATCGTCCTTGGCTTTT
>JAUHZH010000083.1 GCA_030426065.1 Gammaproteobacteria bacterium | reverse complement strand
CGGTGTTGTTTGACCTCGACGGCACCTTGGTCGATACCGCCATCGACATGATCAAAGCCTTGGAAACCTTGGCCAAGCAGCATGGCATCGATCGGTCGCTGCCGATCGCTGATTACCGACAGTACATTTCCAAAGGCGCCGCCGCCTTGGTTCATGCCCTGTTTCCTGAGTTGGAACAAGGCGACAAAGAAGCCTTGCGCCAGGAATACCTGGCCATTTACCAAAAACAGTTGAATCAAAACAACCAATTGTTCGATGGCATCCCAGAACTGTTGCAAACCCTGCAAGAAAAAGACATGCCATGGGGCATCGTCACCAACAAACCGAGTTGGCTGACCACGCCTTTGGTCGCGACCGTGCCCGAGTTTACGGGTGCCCAGGTGGTGATTTCAGCCGATGAAGTGGGCATTGCCAAACCCAACCCCAAGCCGCTGTTGACCGCAGTGGAGCAAATGAACATCGATCCAGCCACCACCCTTTATCTGGGCGATGCCGAATCGGACATCACCGCCGCCAATGCCGCGGGCATGGTTTCAGCGATTGCGATGTGGGGGTATATTGCGCCGGATGACCAGCCGAACCAGTGGCCGGCAGCACTGACATTGGATGCTGCCCATGAATTGTTAATAAGGATTTAAAAAAAAGCATGATGAATTACAGAAACACAGCAGATGACTTTGCTTTGAAAATAGTTGCCAATGAATTTGATGCGGCGTTCGGCATGTTGTCTGATTCTGCCCAAGCAGAGTGGGGAGTTGATGACTTGAAAGAAGCCTATGAAGAAATGATTGAATATTTCGAAGGTGCTGAAGTTGAAGTCGTCACAGGCTGGGACGAAATTGAGGATGTGGAATTGGATCATGGCGTCATGATTTATGTTCCTGTTGAAAGTTGTGAGGGTGGTGAAGCCATCAGTGTTGTGATCGACACTTCAGGTCAAATCACAGAAGTTGAGTTTGGTCGCCCTTAAACCATTGGCTTAAGGGCTGTTTGGATCACTCTTCTTCGGACGGGTCTGTGAGGTGGGTGCCCGCCTGATTGGCGAAGTGGTTGTGGTGAAACCTCAAATGATTTTCGATGAAGCTGCTGATGAAGAAATAACTGTGGTCATAGCCCTCACGCCAGTTGTAGGTCAGGGCATGGCCACTTTTTTCAGCGGCATCGATCAATGATTGACCGCCCAGTTGTTCTTCGAGAAACTGGTCGTCGGTGCCTTGATCAACCAAAATGGGCACAACTTGACTGGCCTCAGCAAGCAGCAAACTGGCATCATATGCACGCCAATTGTCTTGATCTTCACCCAAATAGGCGGTAAAAGCTTTCTGCCCCCAGGGACAATCCACGGGATGACAGATGGGGCTGAAGGCTGAAATGGAGCTGTAATTTTCAGGGTTTCTGAGGCCCATGACCAAGGCACCATGACCGCCCATGGAGTGACCAGACAGCGCCTGTTGTCCATTGCTTGGGAAGTTGTTATCAATCAACTCGGGTAATTCACTGACCACATAATCATACATTTGGAAATGTGTTTTCCAAGGTGCTTGGGTGGCATTGACATAAAAGCCTGCGCCCTGCCCCAAATCATACCCATCGTCATTGGGCACAGCTTTACCGTCAAAATCCGTACCGCGCGGACTGGTGTCTGGCATCACCAAAATCAAACCCAGTTCGGCCGCCGTTTTGAAAGCACCGGCTTTTTGAACAAAGTTTTCATCGGTACAGGTCAAACCGGACAACCAATAAACCACCGGCAATTCCTGTGTCAAAGCCTGTGGTGGTAAATAGACAGAAAGTCGCATGATGCAGCCTGTTGATACCGAGGCATGCTCACACTGTTTGAGCCAGCCGCCATGACATTTGTGTTGATTCAAGACTTCCATGGTTTATCCCCCGTGTTCAAAGTGAATCACTGAACGGATGCTCTTGCCTTCGTGCATCAGGTCGAACGATTCGTTGATTTGTTCCAATGGCATGGTGTGGGTGATGAAATCATCCAGTGCAAATTCACCGGCCAAATATTGCTCAACGATTTGTGGCAATTCGGAGCGTCCTTTGACGCCACCAAAAGCGGTGCCTCGCCACACGCGGCCCGTGACCAATTGAAAAGGGCGTGTTGATATCTCTTGCCCTGCGCCAGCCACACCAATGATCACCGATTCGCCCCAGCCTTTGTGACAACACTCCAAAGCCGAGCGCATGACGTTGACGTTGCCGATGCATTCGAAGGAATAATCGACACCACCATCAGTCAGTTCAATCACCACATCTTGGATGGGTTTGTCATGGTCTTTGGGGTTGATGCAATCGGTCACGCCCAGTTTTTTGGCCAAGTCGAACTTGCTTTCATTGAGGTCGATGCCAATGATGCGACTGGCGCCCGCCATTTGGGCACCGATGACGGCTGACAAACCTATGCCGCCCAAGCCAAAAATCGCCACGGTGTCTCCGGCTTGGACCTTGGCAGTGTTCAACACCGCACCCATGCCAGTTGTGACGCCACAACCCAGCAAACAGACTTCTTCCAAGGGTGCCGTTGGGTTGACCTTGGCCAAGGAAATTTCAGGCAACACGGTGTATTCTGAAAAAGTGGAACAGCCCATGTAATGGTGAATGGGTTGACCGTCTTTGTAAAAGCGGGTGGTGCCGTCTGGCATCAAACCCTTCCCTTGCGTTTCGCGAATTTTCTGACACAAATTGGTTTTACCAGAAGTGCAGAATTTACACTCACCACACTCGGGGGTGTAAAGGGGAATCACGTGATCGCCAACGACGACCGAAGTGACGCCTTCGCCCACCTGTTCAACGATGCCACCGCCTTCGTGGCCCAGGATGGCAGGAAAAAGGCCTTCGGGGTCATCACCTGACAGTGTGAAGGCATCGGTGTGACAGACGCCAGAAGCGATGATTTTCACCAGCACTTCGCCTTTTTTTGGCAGCATCACATCCACTTCTTCGATGGACAGGGGTTGGCCCGCTTGCCAGGCAACAGCGGCTTTGCATTTGATGAATGAATCGGTCATGTATGTGGTCGTTTGCTGTGAAATGAATCATTTTATCCCATGACCTGATGTTTTGACAGGCCGATCAACTGATTCGTTGTAACAGCAGATCAGCTGTGATCAATCTGTACATCGTTAGGAAAAGCTTGGCCTTGACCGGTTTCCAGGTAATTTTTGAGGCTCAGTAAAAAAACGGCCCATTTGGTGTTGCAATGGGCAAAAAAACCATCGGCGGCTTGCCAGTTGCTGTGTTGGAAATGAACGAAGCATTGCCCTTCATCGGTTTTGATGTCGAACCAAATGTGTGTGCCCTTCCAGGCTTCAGGCATGTCGCCTTGATGGGCCCAAATGATTTGTTGGTCTTTTTTCAAGCTAGACACTTTAAAGCGGAGGCTGACATCATTGAACTTGAAAGTGATGATGGACCCCACTGGCCCTGCACCACTGACTTCATGAGTCCACCATTGAGCCAAACCTTCGTTGCTGGTCAATGCCTGGTAAATGGCAGCGGGTGGGGCTTGGATGCCAACCTTGTGGCGGATGCTGTGACTCATGGCAATGTGTGCTGTTGAACACCATGAGTTTACTGGAAAGGAGGACTGGTCTGCAAGACCATCAAATATTGGATACAGCTGTGGTGGAAGTTTTCGGTCACAGCATTTTGTCTTAACGAGGACAACAAAGGGTAAAGAGCTGTACTTTAATCCTCCCTCTTGAGAAGCCCCTACATGGATGTAGGCAGTTAGGGCAACGCAGGAGCAGTTGCCGAGGCCGGGGGTGTGTATTCCACGTCAGTGGACTTCCGATTTAGCAGGTTGTATGTCTAAAATCACTGCCTGACGGTGGTTTTTATCGGCAATTATACTGACACAGTGCCCTGGTGAGCGAAGCGAATCAAACAGCGCAACTCATCAGAGTCTCCGAAGGAGGGACGGTTTTTCACGAAGTGAAAAGAAGCCCCTCCGTAGGAATCATTCAATGGGCGTGGTTGTGCTCTTTTTCTTCTGCTGTGGCTTCGCGCACTTCTTCGATGGTGACATCGAAAGTCAAACGAACGCCAGCCAATGCGTGGTTGCCATCAACGGTCACCACATCGCCAGTGACGTCTGTGATGGTCACAGGCACAGGACCTTGTTCAGTTTCGGCGTGGAAAGTCATGCCCACTTGCAGTTCATCAACGCCTTGGAAAGCGCTGCGTGGCACTTTTTGAATCATTTGTTCGTGGCGAACACCATAGGCTTCTTCAGGTTCAACAGTGACGGTGAAGGCATCGCCCACTTTTTTTCCGATCATGGCTTTGTCCAAGCCTGGGATGATGTTGCCAGCGCCTTGTAAGAACTTCAAAGGGTCGCGACCTTCAGATGAGTCCAAAACTTCGCCTTGATCATTGGTCAATTTGTAATGCATGGCAACGACGTGGCCTGATTTGATTTCCATGGTGTATCCTGGTTGAAAAGGCGGGCATCTTATCACACCCGCATCGCCGACTCCTTAAGAACCGCATTTAATCGCCTGAGCAGTTCATCTGCGTGTTCGATGTCAAAACACATGGGTGGCTTGATTTTGATGACATTGTGGTCAGGACCATCGGTGCTGATCAAGATTTTCAAAGTCCGCATCCGATCGGCCAGGTATGCGGCGTGATCGGGTAACGGGTTCAAGTCCTCATCGCACAGCTCGAAGCCCAAGAACAACCCCGAACCACGCACATCGGCAATGATGGGGTGGTCGGACTGTAAAGATTTCAGTCCATCCTGTAAATGATTTCCGACGCGTAAAGCATGCGCTTGAAGTTGTTGATTTTCAATGGTTTCCAACACGGCACGCCCAATTCGGGCTGAGACTGGGTTGCCGCCAAAGGTGTTGAAATACTCCATGCCATTGGCGAAACTTTTCGCGACTGCTTCGCTACAAACCACCACAGCCAAAGGGTGACCGTTGCCTATTGGCTTGCCAATGGTGACGATGTCTGGCACCACGTTGTGTCTTTGAAAAGCCCAAAAATGGGTGCCCACGCGGCCACAACCTGTTTGGACTTCATCGGCAATGCACAGGCCACCTGCGGCTCGAACCGAAGCATAAACTTGTTGAAAATACCCTGAAGGTGGTTCGATTTGACCGCCACAAGAAACGATGCTCTCGGCGATGAAAGCAGCGATTTTTTGCCCTTTGGCTTGCAGTTCGGCGAGTGTTTGGTGGGCATGTGCTGCATATTGACCGGCGGAGCCAGGACCGCGGTGGCGCCCCCTGAATGCATCAGGCAAGGGCAAAAGGTGTGTCTTTTCAGGACACCCCGCGCCGCCCTGACCACTGAATTTGTAATCGCTGACATCAATGCAGGCTTGGCTGTTGCCGTGGTAAGCCGCTTCCAAGGCGACAAAAGCATCGCCACCTGTGTGTGCTTTGGCCATGCGCATGGCCAGTTCATTGGCCTCGGAACCTGAATTGACGCAATGCACCACCGACAACTCAGGCGGCAAAGTTTTCAATAAGGTTTCAACAAAGCGGTTGATCTCTGGATGCACATACCGGCTGTTGGTGTTGAGCAGGGCCATTTGTGCTTGGCCGGCTTGGACCACAGCGGGGTGCTCATGACCCAGGTGTGCCACGTTGTTACAGGTGTCGAGGTATTTCTGGCCCCAAGCGTCCATCATGTGGACACCGTCACCACGCAGCATTTGCATGGGCGCGCCGTGGGCCAACGACAAGGACTTACCCAAATGATTGTGACGGAATGACAACAAATCATCGACGGTATCAACCGACTCAGCGTGGCTTTGGGGTGAGGCGCAAAGGTTGGGGTCGATGCAGATTTGCGACATCACCGGCATGTCTTCGGGACGGCAAGCCCCATAAAAATCATGTTCATTGCCCAACAGGTCGACGATGATCTGGAAGTGTAAATGAGGGGACCAACCACCGTTTTCGTGGGGAAGCCCCAATTGGCAGAGCAAGTCGCCTGCTTTGACCGTTCGGCCTACAGGACTGATGCTCAAGCTGTCCTGACTCAAGTGACCATAAAGTGTATAGAAGGTACAGCCGTTCAGTTCGTGTTTGACAATCAAGGTGGGCCCATAGTTTTTGTCACCGGCATTGTCATGGGCTGAAATCACTGTCCCAGGCCACGGTGCGTGGACTGGCGCGTGGCCATCAGACCACAAGTCGATGCCCAAATGGCAGCATCGGTAATCGAAACCGTTGTTGCCTTCACTGCGAAAAGCATCACTGGTGTAAAACGGTCGGCATTCACCATAGCCACCGACGATGAATGCATCGGGATTGGCTTTTTGCAGTTGTTTGATTTTGAAATCAAAAGCATCGAAATCACTGTAGCCATTGGCATGTCCCAACCACGTGCTGCCCACAGACATGTCGGGATGGAAGGCAGTTGATTTGCGTGATTGGGATGGCATCAAATCATTGAGGTCGATGGGGTGGTTTTTCAAAGTTTGAATACAGGCTTCCGCGGCAGGCAAAGCGGGGAAGCCACAGGCATGGCGAAAACAAGCCAATGCCCAAGTCGGGTTGATGCCAGTCCATTGTTTCAGCAAGCCCCAAAACCCTGCCTCAGACACGTTTTTATAGGCATTGTCTGGGTCTGTGGTTTTGGCCAGTTGCGAATGCGTGACACTGATGACCGCACGCATGGCAATCAGGTTGTGCAGGTGTGACAGTTCATCTTCAGTGATCGGGCAGTGTCGATGAAACCCTTTGACCACCGCAACGGCAGCGTCCAAAGGATTGGCTTGACCACAAATGGCATAAGCACACACAATGGCCAGTTCATTGATGCGTTGGGAGTAAACCGCATCACCAAAATCAATGAAGCCAGTCACCTGCTGGTCTTTGACCACGATGTTGTGGTCATTGAGGTCATTGTGAATCACTTGGCGGGGCAGCGCATCGTAAGCTTTTTTCTGAGATGAAAAAGTGGCCAGTACGCCTTCAATCAAAGCAGATTGTGCCGAGTCAAAAGAACTCAGGTGTGCATGAACCCAAAGCCCCTGAGCCACATCCCAATCAAGCGTCCGATGGGCGCCCGGATGGTCAAAGTCAGCCATGGCGGCACACAAAGCCCCCGCTTGTTGACCCAGTTGTTGCCACTGCTCTTCTGTGTGTGGTGTAGTGTCCACCCACATGTTGCCTTCTTGCCATAACATCAGGCGCATGGAGTTGAACTGATCATGACCCAGAGGGGTAACGGGTCGTCCTTGTGAATCGGGTTTGATGGTGGGTAGCGACAGGTCCAGATCCGTCAAGTGACTGAGCAATTGGGTTTGAAAAGACAACGCATTGACGTCTTGTTGACTGAGTTTCACGACCCAATCTCCTTGTTCGTTGCTCAACTTGAAATTGAGGTCACAGTCACCCACCAACGGTGTGATTTGTCCTGAAATCCCATGGTGTTCCGCCAGCCATTCGGTCAATCGTTTGATCATCATCTGCGTCTGTGTACAAACATGGTATGATATTTGATTTTTTGAACAGATAACAATGAAACTGCTGCTGCTTTTGACATTATTTTTGGGGACGGCCATGGCGAAAGAAGAAAACAACAACCCCATCGCCATTGTGATTCATGGCGGTGCAGGTACGATACAGAAAGGCCATTTGAGTGAAGAGATGGAAAGCAACATCAAGGCCGCTTTACAACAGGCCCTGGACGTCGGCTATGAAGCCTTGGCTGACGGTCAAGATGCAGAAGCTGCGGTGGTGGCTGCGATTCAAGTATTGGAAGATGCACCTTATTTCAACGCCGGTAAAGGATCGGTGTTCACCAAACCCGGGAAACATGAGTTGGACGCCTCCATCATGCGTGGTGATGACTTGAATGCCGGTGCCGTGGCCGGTGTTTCGTACACCAAAAACCCAATCCTGGCGGCCCAGCAGGTGATGCACCATTCACCGCATGTGATGTTGCAAGGTGTGGGTGCCGATGAATTTTCTAAAATCCGTGAACTGACCCAGGTCAAAAACGATTATTTTGACACCGAATTCAGGCGCGATGCTTGGAAAGAAGTCGATGCCAAAACCAAAGCCAAACAAGCCGACACCGCTTCTGCCGATGACATCTTGGCG
>JAUHZH010000450.1 GCA_030426065.1 Gammaproteobacteria bacterium | reverse complement strand
ACGTCGGGCATGATTTCAGGCACGGGATTGGCCAAGGCCATGATGATGGGGTCTTTGGCCATGGGCTTGATCATTTCAGGTTTCAAAACACCGGCCACCGAGACACCAAGGAACAAGTCAGCATCCACCAAAGCGTCGCTTAAACTTTGATCAGCCACGCCTTTGGCATAAGCTTGTTTGCGTTCGGTGTCTAAATCAGGGCGGCCTTCGTACAGAACGCCTTTGGAGTCTGAAACGATGATGTTGGCCTCTGACATGCCCAAGGTCACCAGCAAATCAAGACAGGCCATGCCAGCTGCGCCGGCACCAGAGGTCACCAGTTTCACGTCTTTGATGTCCTTACCGACGACTTTCAAGGCATTGATGACGGCGGCACCTGTGATGATGGCGGTGCCGTGTTGGTCGTCATGGAAGACCGGAACGTTCATGCGTTCTTTGAGCTTTTCTTCGATGTAAAAGCACTCAGGTGACTTGATGTCTTCCAAGTTGATGCCACCAAAGGTGGGTTCCAAAGAAGCAATGATGTCGACCAGCTTGTCAGGGTCTTTTTCATCGATTTCAATGTCAAAGACATCGATGCCAGCGAATTTTTTGAACAAAACCCCTTTGCCTTCCATCACGGGTTTGGCAGCCAAGGCGCCGATGTCTCCCAAGCCCAACACCGCGGTGCCGTTGGTGACCACGGCCACCATGTTGGCACGCGCCGTGTAATCGGCTGCTTTTTGCGGGTCTTCAGCAATCGCTTCTGAAGGCGCAGCAACGCCAGGTGAATAGGCCAATGCCAAATCTTTTTGGGTGGTCAAAGCCTTGGTGGCAGTGATTTTGATTTTGCCGGGAACTGGTTCTTTGTGGTAGTCCAGCGCCGCTTGTTTGATGTCTTCTTTCAGACCCATATTTCTGTCCCCGTTTTAACGGTAAAAGCCCTTGGGTCGTGTGGTGACAACCCAAGGGCAATGGTTATTTTTTTATTTTTATCAGGAAAAAAGAGATAAAATTGGATTGATCAAGGCGGGAAGCGAAGTCGTATATGTGTCAATATTCGCAAGCTTTCCAACGCAGAGCAATTCAATTTTAGACTTTTTTACCCTTCGCTTTCCATCTTGCCATCGTATTCACCCATCGCCGCCATGCCATTCATGCGGGCACGGTGCAACAACTCGGCTTGTGCTGCATGCACATTGTCTTTGGGATTCGAGCCCCAGACTTTGAGCGCAGAGGCCTGCAAGGCACGACCGTATGAAAAGCTCAAAGGCCATGGCAAGTGCTCAACCTGATTCATGGCATTCAAATGTTCTGTGGCTTCAATTTCTGATTGACCACCTGACAAGAACACGATGCCAGCCAAAGAAGCAGGAACGGTGTTGAAAAAGCAGTTCAAAGTGGCTTCAGCCACTTCTTCCACATCGGCTTGTTCTGGGCAGTCGGCACCGGAAACAACCATGCTGGATTTCAAGATACAGGCTTCCAAAATCACACCGTGCTCGTACAACTGATCGAACAAGGTTTTCAAAGTCAACTCAGTGACTTCATAGGCCGTGGCGATGTCGTGGTCACCGTCCATCAACACTTCAGGCTCAACCATCGGCACCAAGCCAGCTTCTTGACACAAAGCGGCATAACGGGCCAAAGCATGGCAGTTGGCATCGATACAAG
>JAUHZH010000082.1 GCA_030426065.1 Gammaproteobacteria bacterium | reverse complement strand
CACCAGAATCAGCGCGATATGCCAAGTGAGGCGGAGCGCCTCGGGGTCGATCTTCGCCCCCGCGAGCGCGAAGAAGATGCAATACACCGGCACGCTCAGTTCCTCCACCGCCTCGAAGAGCGGCTCGGCCTGGTGCTCACGCAGATTGAGCACCAGCATCCCCGCGGTCAGCGCCACGAGAAGCGGCTCCAGATGGAGCGTCTCCGAGACCACCGCCATCCCGAAACAGGTGAACACCACGAGCAGCGGCAACTGTGTCCGCACCCGCGCGATCCAGATTGTCAGCACCGCGCCGACCGCGGCGCCCAGCGCGATCGAGCCGAACAGATGCGTGCCGATGCCCGCCAGCGCCTCGGCGCTCACCATGCTCTGGGCATTGTCGGGCTCGATCACACCGGTGGCGATCGACACCACCATCACAACGGACAGAGACAACACCTTGTATGAAAGCCCAACAGGGGACATCAGCAACGGTTCAGGTGATTACCTATTTGTTGGCAGAACCAATCAAGCACCAGGTTCCCATATACGGAGGGGTTTGTTGCATTTTGATGTTGCGGGGGCCATACCAGCCGGCGCCACCATCACCCATGTCGCACTGAACATGAACATGAACAGAAGCCGAGGCACCACACAAACAATCAATCTCCACACACTGACCACCGATTGGGGCGAAAGCGGATCACATGCGCCAGGCAACGAAGGCAGCGGCGCCACAGCCCAAACAGGTGATGCCACCTGGATCAACAATTTTTTTGGCAGCTCATCATGGCTGTCACCTGGTGGCGATTTCAATGCCGTTGCTTCAGCCAGTCAAACGGTTGTCAACACGGGACAGGTTGTTTTCTCATCCAACAATCTGATCAGTGACGTTCAAAATTGGCTCGACAACCCAAGCACAAACCGTGGCTGGATACTGATTGGTGATGAAACAACAAACGCAACTGCCCAACGTTTTGCCAGCCGGGAATTTGCCAACAGCAATGAACGACCAACACTGTCCGTCAGCTACGAAGTGGCCAGTACGCAGCAGTTCAACCCTGTGAAAGACAACACTTTGTATGAAACAAATGACGGCAGCACCAGCAACGGCGCCGGCAATCGCATGTTCATGGGGGTCAACAGTCAATCTGCCCTGCGCCGCGGCGTCTTGGAGTTCGACCTGTCATCCATCCACCCATTGGCCACCATCACCGAAGTTCAGCTCGATTTAACCATCAGTGACACCCCACAAAACCCATTCAACGGCACAGTCAACGCCCACTTACACATGGTCACTGCTGAATGGGGCGAGGCCAATTCTTCCGGAGGTGGCGGTGGCGCATCATCAAACATGGGTGATGCCACTTGGTTACACCGTTTCTTTGACACCGACGCCTGGAGCACGCCAGGCGGTGATTTCATGCCATCACCCTCAGCCACGGCCGGATTTGATGACATGAGTACCGAGATTCAGTTCACCAGCACCCAGGACTTGGTTGCCGATGTCACCACATGGGTTCAAAGTGCTGCTGACAACCACGGTTGGATCATCTTAGGAGATGAGGTGAACGCCGGTAATGCACGTGGCATTTTCAGCCGCGAAGGCACCACGCCGCCTGTCCTCACAGTGACTTTCTTACCGCCACCAGACCTGATCTTTGCTGACGACTTTGAATGAATGCCTGATCCCATACCATTGGGTCACAACAAAGAAATTTGCCTCCAAAAAAAAGCCCACATCCTTGTGGGCTTGGAGGTAGTCGGTTCATGATCAGTTGATTTCAAGTAATTCAATCTCTAAATCATCTGATTCACTGTTGGGTTTGATCCTTTGCCCATTGACGTCGATGTCGGCAAAATGCAGTCCTGCCAGCATGGACAGTTTGATGTCGAGATTGACACCCGAAGCTTCTATGTCTTGGGACATTTCTGCGGCCGTTTTCTTTTTTGAAATTGCCAAATAATCTGCTGTGGCTTCTGGGCTGAGTTTGATGATCAATTGTTGCATGGGTGTGCTCCCTTGGTTAGTGATGGTTGCCATGATGCCACTCGGTTTTCTCATTTCATGAGAACAGAGAAAATTTTTCATTTTTTTATTGGCGACTTCAATCGACTGATGTGGGTTCGACATGACAAGCAACATACGCTATAGTATGGTTAATTGAATTGAGCCATGATGATGAGTGAATCACGCGTAAAAACCACCATTCGAAACCAAGTCGCTTACGTGACATTGAACCGACCCGAGAAACGCAACGCCTTTGACATGGCGATGTTCAACGCGGTGAGCCAAACCATCAAAAAGCTTCGAAAAGACAGGCGCATCCGTGCCGTGATTGTGACCGGCGCTGGTGAAGATTTTTGTTCCGGTCTCGATGTCAAGTCGGTGATGGGTTCGCGCTCAGGTCCTTTGCGTTTGTTGTTCAAGTGGTGGCCTTGGGGATCCAACTTGGCTCAACGGGTATCCACAGGTTGGCGTCGCATACCATCACCGGTCATCATGGCGATTCATGGCCGTTGTTGGGGGGCTGGTTTGCAAGTGGCCTTGGGTGCTGATTTCAGGTTGGTGAGTCCAGATGCTTCCTTGTCCATCATGGAAGGTCGCTGGGGCTTGATTCCTGACATGGGCGGCACATTGGCATTGCGCACCCACGGCCGCCTGGACCAAGCCAAAATGTTGGCCATGACTGCAGAGACCTTTAGCGCTGATCAGGCTTTCGACATGGGATGGGTGACACAAGTGGCGGATGACCCGCTGGCTGCTGCAGAAGCAATGGCTGACACATTCCAAGCTTTGTCGCCTGATGCCATTGCTGGGGTCAAAAAACTATTGAATAAAAGTTGGACTGGCAGTGACGGGATGGCCCTGTTTCGTGAATCTTGGTACCAGGTGCGTGTCATCATGAGCAAGAACACCCGAATCAAAACCTGGAACCAGACCCATGATGCCGATGAACACAGGGAATTTGTCCATCGCAAACGCTGGTGATTCATCCATCGGTTTTAAGAAAACCTTGCACGTATGATCAAAGTTTTTGAAAGCCGCCAAATGCCATGGTGCTGGGGTCAAACCCTGTGTCGTACCGTTCGATCAGCGCCGTCATGGCAGGGTCTTCGGCGACTTTTTGATTGATGCGGTCCCTGCTGCTTTTGTCTGAATAAGCAACCCAGCCAAAAATCACCACGTCCTCTTGCCCCGCTTTGACGGCTTGATCAAAAGGCAAAACACCGGCCAACGACAAATCATCACTGACGAATTCACAATAATCCAAAGCGCCATGGCCGGTCCAAATGCCTGCCGCCCCTTGTGATAATTTTTTATAGGCTTCTAAACTGCTTCGTTTGATTGGAAAAGCAAATCCATCGATGTATTGAGCCATTTTCATCTCCTGTTAAAACCAAGCTCTGATTTGAACCCGACTGAAGCATCATTGACGCTGCCATCAGAGCAAAGACTGGGCTTCTTTAATTTCTTTTTGGTGGCGTTGCCTGTTCTCTTCGGTATCAAAAACCGCCATTGACTGTTTGGCCAATTCCACCGCCTCATCCCGATACCCTTTATTGGCCTTAAGCTGGGCCAAGCGCAATGCTACCATTGCAGTTTTCTTTGAAGTCTGGCCAAATTGATCAAGGTATGTTTGGTAAAGCGGTGTCACTATGGCGTCAACCTGATCAAACTTTTCTTGTACCAGCAACAAAGGCACTTGTCTTAACTGGAACGTTTTAAAAACTGGATGCTGATCATCCACCACTTCCAACAAAAACTTGAACGCGGCCGCAAAACTCTGCTCCGATTCGCTCAAATCTCCGAGCTCGAAGTAAGTTTGCGCCATTCTGATGGCGGTCGATGCCTCATAATATGCCATCCTCGGATTCAGATTAGGCCAAATGGCTTGTGCTTTCAAATAGTGCTCAATGGCCAAATCATATTCGCCTTTGCGGTAATGTGCGGTTCCTAGATTCAAATAGGCAGCTGGCAAGTTGTGCATAAAGACAGGCAGGTTCTTGGCCTGCTCAATCACTCGCTTATAAACAGTGATTGCTTCATCCATCTGGCCAGATGAAGACAAAGCAACGGCCCAACGAGCCAAACGATCCAATGTATATGAATGCGCTTTGCCGTATTGTTTTTCATACATGACAGCCAATTGCTCATCAATCTTGGCAGCACCGAGGGAATCACCTTGGGCGTAGTACCATTCCGACTCTGTTCCCAAAACATAGGCGCTCAAGTCAAATTCATCATCCAAGCTTGCGACGAATTTTTTAGATTGCTCTAAATCCAATTTAGCCCGCTCAAAGTCATTTTGCAATATCGCCACACTGGACTTGATGACATGGGCTTTGGCCAAAAAATAGTTTCCTTGTTCCAAGTTTTGAATACTGGGAGATTTGGACAACACTTGATCCACCAGTGCATTGGCTTCTGAAAGCTCATTCAGTCGCTTTAGGGTGTTAGCCATTGATAGCCTGGCGTCTATGGCCACAGGTTGAATAGGATAATCCAGTGGAGACAAATCAATCGCTGCTTGAAGCGCCTCTTTCGATGCTTCGATTTGGTCTTGAGCACTTTTATTCAATCCCGCAATCACATGGGCTTCAGCCAGCTCAGTCACGGGTCGGTTTGTAGATTTCAGCAACACCATCAATTCACTGTTCAAGGTTTCTGCAGCGCTGAATTGCCCCAATTTTTCTTGTATGTCGCGCAACAAGGGCAAAGCTTCCATTTTCAACTCATCAGAAACACCCGAGTCATTCAATATTTGATCTGAAGCCAATTGCACCATGTCATTGGCAGTGATTGGAGCCACCTGGTTCTTAACCGGGTCTGCTTGATCAAAAATGCGGGTCAAAAAATCAGAGGTCCACTGGGCTTTTTCGGTTTCTTGACGTGCCAAATCTGAATGGTGGTTGGCATAAAGGGCAAAAGACAAGGTTCCTACAAAACCCAGCGCAGCCACTGTGAATGCCATGGCGTTGTTTTGTAGCGTTTTTTTACCTCTGTACCAACGTGATGTAGAATAGCTGTCAACAAATTTTCCCTGTAAACAAGCTTCTAACTCACGCTTGAAATCGGAAACACTGCTGTACCGGTTTTTTGCCTTGACTTTTAAAGCCTTCAACATGATGGCCTTCAACTCACCTTGCATGGTGATTGATGAGCCTTTGAATATGGGGTTGTTCTGAGAGCCGTTCAGCCAGTTCCCAGCACCATGTTTTTTGTTGGCATGTTCACAGCCCACTTCATGAAACCCCATTAAACTCATTGCAGATGCTGCCAGGCTGTAAACATCAGAGGCCGTGGTGATGGCTTGGCCTTTTCTTTGTTCGGGAGCAGCATACCCCGGTGTGAATCGACTCAGGTTGAATGTGTCTCTGGTGTCAACCAAAGACCTGGATATACCAAAATCCAACAGTTTGATGTGGCCATCCAAATTAACCAAAATATTGTCAGGCTTGATGTCTCCGTGAATCACCAAATTTTGATGGGCATATTCAACGGCTTCACACACATCCAGAATCAGCTCCAATCGTTGCCTTAAGTTGAGCTTTTTTTCTGAAGCAAACTGATCAATCGGCTTCCCATCAACCCTTTCCAGAACCATATAAGTGATGCCATCTTCGTTGACGCCTCCATCAATCATCCTGGCAATGAACGGATGCTCTAAGCGAGCCAAGGTTTGCATCTCTTCTTCGAAGCGTTTCTGTGTCTCTTGGGTGTATTGGCCGGCTTTCAGTAATTTCAAAGCCACTTCTTTTTCATATTGACCATCAGTTCGTTTGGCCAGATACACTTGACCCATACCGCCTTGGGCAATAGCAGAACTGATTTCCCATGGACCGAAATGGGTACCCAACATGTCTTCTGGCATTTCATTCAAGCCCTGTGCATGATCTGGCAACAATGCTTCTACCAGACCATCCAATGACTGGTCGAGTAAACTGTCTGTGCTCTGAATCTTAAGCATGCTCTTGAGCTCAAACAACCCTGCTTGGCTTAATTGCCGAATGGATTCACCCTCATGTTCTGGCCAAGATCCCGACTCACTGATTTCATCGAACAACGACAAAATCAATTGCCATTCTGTTTGATCAATTTTGTTTACCCGCTCAACCATGGTTAGCCTCTTGTTTTGACCAAGCGTTTCAACAACGCTTTGGCCTTGTTCCATTCTCTGTCTATGGTTTTTTTTGAACACCCCAAGAGGTCAGCCGTTTCTTGAGAACTCAGCCCAACAAAAAACTTCAAGTGGACCAGTTCAGCCAAACCCATGTCAATTTTCTGCATGTCTTCCAGCGCTTCATTGATGATCACCAGTTCTTCACAATTTGCCGCCACTTTTCGCTCCACATCGTCCAATGGCTGTGACTTGACTCCGTCACCGCGCTTAACCGCGAGTTTTTTTCTTGCTTGATCGACCAATATTTGCCTCATCACCAAGGCCGCAGTGGCATAAAAATGCTTTCTTCCTGTCCAAACTTGACCCTCGTCCTTTTGCTCGGCTTGATCCAGTTTGATGAAGGCATCGTGTACCAGACTGGTGGTATTGAGACCTGTTATTTGGTCATGATTTCTGAGCTTACTTCTGGCTATGATTTTAAGCTCTTGGTACAACATGCCTTGTAGTTCTGCATCATCTAATGCTTCGGCAAGAGAAGACTGATTGATGACTCGAGTGACTGTTCCCACGTGACTTGACCTTGGTTGAGTCACTCGATTTTATCACAGAGACTTCATCATTCATTCAAACCCATCTTTGAAAATCAAATCATCTGGCTCAAATACGGCCCTGATGGTTTGGGTGCTGTTCATTTGAGTCAGACACTCATCATCGTCATTCGTCAAAGGACAATTCAGCCAATGTGAAAACTCACTGCCCTGACTTGGCAATGGGAACAAAGTCACAATGGTGCCATTGAAAAAGATTTCCGAACAATCCACACCACAGGCAATGCCCCCAGGGTTACTTACCACTGAACCGATACCTGAGCCTTCTCTGACCACGGTCAACAAAAATTCGTCTTCGCCGATGTTGTCATAGACTTCATCGAAGCCTGCATCGTACAAACCACCGGTTTGTCCTGGCAGCCCTTGTGGGTTGGTGTTTTCATTGACCGGCGCTGATTGGTTTTCAATGTCAATTTCTGAAGACCATGAAAAAGAATCTTGTTGACACATATCGACACCAGGAGAGCTGGCGATTTGACGCCCATCCCCCGCCGCTGGGTTAATCAACTGGGCCTGACCCAAATGGTAAGTACCTGTAGGCCAATTAAAATCATTGTCAATCAAGTTACAATCTCCTGAAAAGCTCGCCCCTCCACTTCTGTTATCAATACCGGATGAATCTGTAATTAATGAATTCTGAATGTTGATGGAACCGGCCAGCACAAGCATGACAAATGACCCACCTGAACCAATCACCCTTTGGTTCTCTGCAATGGTGATGTGTGTGATTTCGTATTCGACCACATTGGATAACCTTAAAATGTTTTCGGTTTCATTGCGCAAAAAACCGACTCGATTAAGCCGCACTTTTGCATTGGAACTGGCATCGATCAACCCATTAGCAAAAGTCGGAGCAGAATCGGTAAAATCACTTTGCTCTATGACCGTTTGATTCAACTGAATGAATGAGTTTTCAGCATAAATCACCGAATCACTGTACCTCGCTCCCTGGATCTCAGAGCACCTGAACAACAACTGACAGTTGGTTGTTTGATCCATCAGTAACTGAGGAGATGTTGGACCACCATCAACGGCATAAATGGCCACACCCTGGCTTCCACCCGGGGCATTGATGTGGGTGTTTTGCAACACAACAAACCCCGTTCCTGTGACATAAATGGCACCGCCTTTATTGGCAAGGTTTCCATCAAATATCACTCGATTGGCACATCCATCAGCAAAAACTTCCCCGCCATCGTTGACATATATCCCACCACCTTCGTCTGTGCCCCCACCTCCAGAATTGGCGCCTCCCACAATCCGCGAGCCATCTTTCAACTCAACATAGCAACCACTTGAAACGTATACGTTGCCACCTTTTTGAGCACGATTTTTTTCAATGATGTTCCTGATGGTGACGGCTGAAACTGTTCCTGTACATC
>JAUHZH010000449.1 GCA_030426065.1 Gammaproteobacteria bacterium | reverse complement strand
CTCGTGGGCAAAAAGGTGTTTGAAGGTGGTGACACGTTCGCAGTCAGTTATGCTCATGTCCATGAACCGGTGCCCGATTTGCCTGAACATTTGGCCAAGTACCAACCACTGTTGAACAAATTGTTGGCCAAAAACCCAGATGATCGCTTCCAATCAGCCACACAATTGGTACACCAACTGAAAAAGTACGTCCGCAGACTCCAACCCTCACATGACACCACCCACTCTTTCATGCCCATACCTGAGCATCCTGGAGCCAAAAGAAACAAATGGCCATTGATCGCCGGAGCTGTGGTTGTGGCTGCTGGGGTACTGGCTGGTGGTTTTTTTATGGGACAACAAGAAGGATCCATCGATGTGAATCAACTAGACTTAACACCAGAACAAGTGGTTGAAATGTCTGAAAAGCTGGGCGCTGCCAATGGCTTTTTCAACATGCAAAATTTTTCACAAGCAGAAGCCATGTATGAAGAAATACTGACCAAGTTTGATTGCAATGAAGCCGATGCACGGGGTCGCATGAAAATCTTGAACGCAGAAAAATACAACAGGATCGTTGCTGCGTGTGACTAACTAAAAAAAAGCGGCCCATTGAGCCGCTTTTTTTAAGTCAACACCCTTTTCTTAAATGTTGTTTGGTAAAAAGTAGTATTCACTGCCTTCATGGCCAGCATGCTTGATGGCTGTGTATTCAGGCACTTGGGGTACGCCAGACAATTTAGACCGCAATCGCACTTGCTGCTCAAGTGCTTTGAATAAACGATAGCCTTCCATAACACCATCATTTTCTTCCAAAACGTCCAACAGCGCAGCGGCAAATATGGAGTGCCCATTGCCTCCTGAGTCCAAAACGGGTTGCAATCCACCTGATGTCATCACGGTGCGGGCCTTGACCCTTGATGTGAACAATAAATCATTTTCAGCCACTTCTTCTGGGAACGGCCTGATGGCAGAACCTGACATGGTGCCAGAATAACAAGAATCTGCTATCACCATCACGTGTTTGGCGTTCATGCTTGACATGAAATTGGTGATCGCGTCGTTGCTTATCCACGACTTTTTGTCATCACTTTGGGCATCGGTTGGAATCCAGTAACCATTTTGTCTTTCGTCCAAAAGACCGTGACCGGCATAATAGACAATTAAGTTGTCTTGCTTGGTCAGTTTCTCCTGATATTCTGCCAACGTTTGTAAGATTTTAATGTGGTCGGCATTCTCCAGCACCTTAACTTGGTAGCCGTAGCTGTCCTTCAACACTTTGCCAATGGCTTGGGCGTCATTGACCGCGGTATTGAGGTTATCAAAGTTTTGGTAATTGTTGTTACCAATCACCAAAGCATGGTAATTACCAAGGTCTTTCTTGAATCGTTTGGTGAACAGGTCTGTCAACACCCTGGGTTTGATGCGTTCCAGAATCTGGCGGACAATCACAAACTGTTCAACCGATTTGCTGCCGTCTTTTTTAACCGCTTCAATATGGACGGGTGTGTCGTCATTTTCGTTCAAACTGACTTCAACGCTGAACAAACCGGTGTCGGTGAGTTTATCGATGATGTTTTGTTGATTGAGACTCAAAGCCGCCACTTCTTCAGGCGGTGTGACACTGGCCATGACACCAATCTTTTCTGCCCCTTGGGTCAATACAGGAACCGAACGAA
>JAUHZH010000448.1 GCA_030426065.1 Gammaproteobacteria bacterium | reverse complement strand
ATCAACAACCCAGCCTTGACCACCTGGCCATCTGACAGCGTCATTTGGATGTATTTACTTTGGTTTTCAAAAGACGTGACCGTGGTTTCATACATCCGAGTGACCAAAGGTTCAGAGGCCAACAACTCAGATGCGACCCACATCAAATGATCATTCTCAACCATGGCACCCAGCTGTGTGTATTCGCTGTGGCTGGCGTCAAAAGTAATTTCAGCATCGGAACGGTTGTCCCAAACATGCATCTGTCGGTATCGGCACAATCGAGATTCATGCCAATGCTCGGACAAGCCCAAAGATTCAAACCAAGCCATGTGCTGAGCAGACAAAGCCGACACACGCAAACTACGTTCTTGCTCGGGATGCCACGTGCTGGCCTTGCCCTGCTCCAACAACAAAACCGAACGACCAGCACGCGCCCAAGCAATGGCAGCCACCAAGCCCACCATGCCTGCACCCGAAACGACGACGTCATAACGACTCATGATTGATACCCTCCAGCGCGCAAAAACAAGCGCCTTTTCAAACCTGGTATGGCATTGACAGCCCACAGGCCGCCGGCTTGTAAGCCATTCGCCAAAGGCGCGTCATGGGCAAACCAACGCATCAAATCATCGGTGTAATTGAGTGTGCTTTCTTGGTCTTTTTGAGAGGCCGTTTGATACCGCTGCAATGCATCCTGTGCACCCAAATCTTGGTGCGAAGCTTGCGACTGGGTCAAATGATTGGCCAGTCTTTGAATGCCCCTGACCGCCAGATTCAAACCTTGTGCGGCTACAGGACTGACCGCATGGGCGGCATTGCCGAGTAAAACACAGCGTTCTGCCACTTGTTGGTCCACTTTGAGCTGATGGATGGGATAACTGCCTCGGCTTCCCAGTCGACTGACATGACCCAGTTTGGGGCCCAATGCTTTTTCCAATTGTGTGACAAAAGCGTCATCATCCAATGACAACAAACCATCGGCATGTGACCGATCAACTGACCACACCAGGCCCCATCGGTTACCCGAGGTGGGTAACAAAGCCAACGGGCCATGCGGCGTCAATCGTTCATAGGCGGTTTGGCGTTGAATGTGGGTCATTTGCACATGACTGATCAAAGCTGTTTTCTGGTAATCTTTGGCGACTGTGCTCAAACCCAAGCGTGTCCTGATCGCTGAATGCACACCATCGGCGGCAATCAACAGCTGTGCTGACAGTTTTTGTCCTGTAGACATGAGCACAGTTGCCGATTCTGATTGGCATTCAAAATCATGGATGGTGGTGTCCGCCATGATGGAAACCAAAGATTCCTCAGACGCCATCTGCCACAACTGATGGGCCAGCTGCTGTGCCGAAACGACGAACCCCAACTGTTCCACACCTTGCTCTTGTGCTGAAAAGTCAACCACACCCCACCGGCCTTGGTGGCTGACATGTACGTGCTGGATGGCAGTGGCTTGTTCTGCCAAACGTCGCCAAACACCCAGTTGTTGCCAAAATGACAAGCTGATGGGATTGATCACCAAACTGCGGTCATCAAACCCCACTTCGTTGCGTTGATAAGCATCCGGGCTTTTGGCTTCAATGACGACACTGCGGATACCAGATTGAGCCAATGCCAAAGCACAACCCAAACCAACAAAACCACCACCTGCGATGATCACATCAGGTGATTGGT
>JAUHZH010000081.1 GCA_030426065.1 Gammaproteobacteria bacterium | reverse complement strand
CACGATCATTTTCACTTCAGATGATCTGGCGACCGTAGGGAAAGCCTATTGGGGGCAATACGGCATCGGCAAGGCAGCGATTGAACAATTTTCTAAAATTTTGGCCCAGGAATGTGACAACCAGGGTGTCAAAGTCACCACCATCACACCGCCACCCATGCACACCCAGCTGCGTTCCAAAGCCTGGCCAGCTGAAGACTCAAGTAAATTGAAAAAGCCTTCCGAAGTGGCCAACATGTACCTTCAGGCGTTGTTGTCCTGAGCCAAAATTACCGGTCACTTAAAAAGCGCAATTGATGCCACTCCGGCGCAGGCCGGAGTCCATTCATGGTATGAAGCCTTAGATTCTGTAATCACTACCTGAAGGCAGAAATTCGTTCTGTTTGCCTGGATGCTGACCTTCGTTGGCATGACCATTGCGATGGCAGAAGAACAGCATCCAAATCAACCCAAGGCAGACCCTCTGCCTTGGGTTGAATGGTCATCAGAAAGTGGTTTTGATGCCGATGGCATAGGTCGCGCCGGGTCTGGCATAGCCCAGCACTTCTTCTTGGTCTTCATCGAAAATGTTTTGACCTTTCAGGTAAACATCGATGTGATCTGTCCATTGCCAAGACACCGTCAAGTCCACGGTGGTGGCGGCTGACAAGGCCGTGGGAACAGCAGCAAAAGTCACTGGATCAAAGAAATAATCGTACTGCTTGCCTTGGTAACGCACTTGGGTATACAAATGTCCACGGTGGTCAGCAAAGGCATAATTCAGTGTCGCATTGGCCATGTTTTTGGGCCGTCGGATTTCCCTTATTTGATCTCCGTTTCCGTTTTCTTCTGTGGCATCGGTGTAGGTGTAATTGAAGTCCAAACTGAGGTTGTCGGTGAACTGGCTGAACCATGTCAATTCTACTCCAGAACGTTCACTGACACCGGCTTTGTTCACCGCGGTGAACATGCCCGAAGTGGGGTCAAAGGTGAAGCCATTGATTTCGTTCTCTAAGTTTTGATCAAAATAGACCAAAGACAAACGGTGACCAGATTGCGCGTACTCGACGCCAACTTCCCAAGCATCAGATTCTTCTGGCTTCAGGTTGGGGTTGCCCAAAAAGCTGTCTGGCGTGTAACCGAATCGTTCAATGAATGTCGGTGCTTTGCTGCCGGTACCCAAGTTGGCACGCAGCCGCCAGGCGTCTGAGAAAGCAAAACTGGTCGATGCATTGAACGAACTGACGTCTTCAAATCGATTGAAATCGTCTTGACGGGCACTGAATTGCCAAAACCAGTCATCTGTGGCTTGTAAGGCGAGTTCCATTGCGGTACCTAGGACGGCATAACTTTGTTTTTGATTGGGGTCGCCAAATGAAGATGCCAGGCCGGTTTGATTGAAATCAATGTCTTGGTGGTCAAACAAAACACTCAAGCGGTTCTGAGAATCACTGCCCAAGAAAATGTTGTTGTGCCATTGCAATGTTTGTGTGTCCGAAGCTGTGCTGCCGGTTGAGAACCCGCCCAATGTGAAGTTGTCGTTGTCGCTTTCGCGGTATTTGGCTGACCAACTGCTGTGCCATCGGCCATCAGCAGGGACATATTCAGCATGCAATTGTGCGCGGGTTTGACGGACTTCTGTCCAGACATCACTGTCAGCCGGTAAACTGGTGGTGAAGTCGGTGCCGTCGTACTCGTTCATGCCATCGGCATGGCTGGCTTGAACCAACCAACGCCAGTCATCACCTGCTTGGAAGCGGCCGGTCAACTGCATTTCGGTGTTTTCAAATCCATCGGCCTCAGTGCCTTGTCTTGAGATGTTGGTTCCAGCACTGTCGATGCTGCGGATGCTGGCATCCAAACTGGCAGATGGTTGCTTCCATGTGCCGTTGACACCCAAAGATTTGGTGTGGTGACTGCCGTATTCAAGGTCAGCACCCCACTGGCTTTGTTGTCCTGAACGGGTGATGATGTTGATCACGCCGGCCAAGGCATCGGTGCCCCACAAGGCACTTTGCGGACCACGGATGATTTCAATCCGTTCAATTTGATCGGTCAAGCCATAGCTGGACAGAAAGTCATCACCAATGGCGGGGTCATTGACTCGGATGCCATCAATCATCACCAACAGGTGATTGGATTCGGCACCGCGAACACGGATTTGCGTTTGTGTGCCAATGCCGCCGGATTGGCTGACTGAAAAGCCAGGAACTTGGCGCAATACGTCCGACAAAAATTGGGCGCGTGCGGCTTCAATTTGTGCGGCCGTGATGACGGTCAATGTGCCACCAAACTGTGTTGCTTGGATGGTGTCGGCACTGGCACTGACGACCAGGTCTTCTAAGTTTTCATTGGCTTGGGCAGCACAGGCTGCCAAAAGGGCGGTGGTCAAAACCGCTTTGGATGGTTTGTTCATGATTGTTCCTGCTCCCACCGAGCGAATTCATTGCATTTAAAAAAATGAAGGCCGGTCTCCGGACTGATGAAGGGCGTCAAGCCATCACAAATCGCCTTCCCAAATGAGTCATTCAGTGGCCTGTGATTTGTCTTCAATCACCGTTGCGGGGGCAGTGTTGGAATTCAACCAACTTCCCGTTTCACCTTATTCAAGGCACCTTCAACTGTGGCGCAGGATGATAGGGAAAGGGTCAAGGGGTGTCAATGTAATATTCAAAAATGTGATGAGCGAGCCCCCTATCTACTGGCTTTTTATTACCCTCAATTTAGAGATCGAGGAACGATTAGGTAATTTCAAACACACATGTACTTTTGGTCACTGCCTGATGTTTACTCCGTAATCGAGGTTGTCGCACTCGGCCCAGGCCGCCTACATGGATGTAGGTGTGTCGTGAGAGCAAGGATGCGGAAACGGCCGCCCTCTCTTGCAAGCAATTCACCTCGCGCTTAGGCTCGTTCGCAACGACAGGTATTTTGACGGTCTCATGACGTGGGGTGCTGTTGAGGTGTTAGGCTTATTTATTGATTGAGTAGGCTCATCACTTTTTTGGGATTGTAACCGTGAACCGCTGTCCCGTTGACCAACGTCAGTGGTACCCCTTTGCCACCCAATGACTTGAATTCTTGGTGGGCCATGGTTGAAGACTCAATGTTGAATTCGCGGTAGCGGATGCCTTTTGACTCGAACAATTCGCGCATTTTTTTGCAATAACCGCACCAATCAGTCGCATACATGATGACGGGTTCGCCATGTATGGCGTTGTAATCTTCGGGCGGTTCAGGTTGAAATATCAGTGTCAGCAGGTAAACCGCCAACACCAGTATGATCAGGTTTTTCATGATTTCTTTTGCTTCAAAAGGTCGAGTATTTGTTCACTGGCTTCTTGCAATATGGATTGTCGATCGAGGTTTTTGACAATCCGTTTAGCCAAGGCTTTCGGGCCTTCGTCGCCCCATTGGTTGCCCTGGGCAAAATATTGTTCAGCTATGGAGCCCACCAAGTAAGTGGCATAATAACCCAAAGCGCCTTGTGCTGTCGCGGTTAATGTGGTCGATAACCCCGCGCTCAAGGTTTTCAGCGTTGACGAAAGCAAGTTGACACCCCAAACAGCACCCATCAAAACCGCCAATTGGGCCATGATGGTGACGGTCAGTTTGCTGGCATCGGTTTTACTCAGTTGCAATCCATACAAACCAGACAGTTGCCTGATCATGTTGACGTCAATACCAGCCGCCAACAACAAATCGGCCACCGGTACGGGGTTGCAAGCCACACCCACACCTTTGGCGATGCAGTGGGTTCTGATGATCTTGTTGGCCGCATCCTGACGCAACTGCACGATGTTGGCGGCGACCTGACTGCTGACCTGGCTGGCAAACAAACTGGCATTCAATGCACTCAAGGTTTTACCGTCTTTTTCCAGCACATGCCATATGTGGTTTTTCAGAGATTGGATGTCAGGCGCTGTGTGCCTCTGTGTTTGGGTTTCACTGCCATCGGCATGTTGGGTGATGACGGTTTGCGGTTTCGGGTCAGCGGCACAGACCACCCATTTGACATTCAGGTGTTGGGTCTTTTCCTTGATTGATGCTTCGATGCGTTGAACCTCATCGCTTGAGTACAAGTCTGCTTTGTTCAACACCAACAAGACGGCCTTTTCAGGGGAAGCGATGTGATTGAGTTGGCCTAACTCTGAATCACTGATGTCGCCATCAAGCAAAAACAAAACAATGTCGGCTTGTTTGGCGGCTTGTTTGGCCATCGCTTCACGGGCTTCTCCGTCAAATTCATCGGTTCCTGGTGTGTCAATCAAAACGATGGATTGGTGTTGGTGGGTTTGCCAATCCAAAGGTTGGTTGTGTTTGGTTTCTCCATGCAATGGGCTGGTGTCGAAATGGTGCTGACCCAACAAGGCATTGAGGAGGGAAGATTTCCCTGTGCTGACTTTGCCGAAAACCACGATGTGGATTTGTTGCTGTTCCAGTTTTTCAATCAAGCTTTGCACTTGCTGGTACTGTGACTTCAGTTGTGCCCGAACCGCGGCCGGGATGTTGTTGTCGGAAAACAGTTGCCGCAGGCTGCTCAGTGCCTGCTGCTGGGCAGAGGCTTCGATGGCTGGCGTTTCTGGATCCTTTTCTTGTCTGGTTTGATCAGCTTTTTTGGCGGATTTTGAGCGCCATTTTTGCCAAATCTTTTGCCAGGTTTTGCGAACTGCCAATGAGCAACTCCTCGAATGATTGTTGGGTTTTTTCAGGGTTCAATGCACCGTGCTTCTGCAAGGTCAGGTGCACGGACTGGCCCAATGAATTGAATATCAGGCCGTAAGCCACCGCATGCATGATACCACCAGCTGCGGTGCCCAAACCAGGAAATGATTTCAGGGCATTGCCTGATATGGCCAAAATCAGCGAGGTGCTGGTTTTCAATTTACCACCTGTTGATTTGAGCACTTGATCGATTTGCAGCTGATTGAAAGGGACTTGATACAACTCACACAAACTGCGAACCAGTTGGGTGCCAATGGTGCCTTGGATCACCAAATCACTGCCGGGGGCCACCGACGCCAAAGCACCAACGATCGCTTTGTTGGTGTGAGAATCGATGATTTTCATGGCTTCTTTCTGGTTGTGGTCGAGGCTGGCTTCGGTTAATTTTTCAGAAGCGAGTTGTAAAAAGCCAGCATCCCTGAAGCGGTGCAGGGCGGTTTCATTGCCTTGAATCACTTGCTCTATGGCATCGATCAGAGGCTTGATGATCTGTGTTCTGGGTCTTTGTTCTGTGACCACGGTGCCATCGGCTTGTTCCAGTTGAACCGATTCAAAGCCGCCGGTTGAGATGCTCACGACAGGGAAACGATCGGCGGTTTTTTCTGCGATCGCCTGTTGCAATTGGGTTTGTTGCTCTTGTGAATACAAGTCCATTTTATTGAGCGCCAGCACCATGGGTTTCTGGATGTTCTTTAACGATTGAAACAGGGTCATTTCTGTTCGGGTCAGGTCGCCATTGAGCAAAAACACCACCACATGAGCCCGGCGCGCTTCTTCCAATGCCAGCTGGGTCAGGTTCGCTTGTTCAACGGCATCGTAGCCAGGCACTTCACCCAAAACCAAATGGCCGTATTGGTGGTGCGTGATGTGCGTGGTGGTGCCCTTCACCACATCGGTGTCAATCTCTTTTTCTGGCATCAATGCCTGTATCAGCGATGATTTGCCACTCGACGCGTGGCCGAATAAGGTCAGGTGAAACAAGCCGCGATGGCGCCTGGCCTCTAATTCAGCCAGTTCATGTTCAGCTGCCAAAGTGTCGACACCTCGCAGCTGCTCTTTTTCTAAACGGCCTTTCAAGCTGTCTTCATCCAAATCAAATCCATGGCCTTGGGGTTCAGATTTCGAAGGGGTTTTGGATTTGAACTTAACCATCAGCCACAACGGCAATACAGCTATGATGAGGAGCAAAGTGGCGTAAATCATGACCAGCCAAAACGGGGCTTCTTGTAAGTAATGCCAGATCGCCAGCAGCTTCTCTGCCAGTACCAAGACCAGCACAACGGCCAACAAGCCAAGCACGGCAGCACCCACCACCATCAAGTTTTTCGGATTGAATTTCATCCAAACATTGTAACAGGATTTGATGTCTGCTTGCCTCTGCGGTTGGTCATGGATGAGGATGCGATGAGGTGATTTTTTGGGCGACAACCAAGGGCGTCCCTTGAACAGTGATGGGATCGTACGTTTTCATGGTGATTCAAAAAAAATCACGTCTTGGTCAAACCAATGTCATCAAAATCAATGGTTTATCTGTGATTTGTTCCACTTTTTTCCTGACAATCAAGTCAAACCATTGCTTCGAGGGTGTAAGATGTGTTCCCCCAAACACAGGAAAAGGAAAATGAGAAAGGCGTTGATATTTTTGAGTCTGTGCTGCCCAGTGTTGGCGAGCGCACACGATTTTTTAACTGAGATTTTGGCATACAACTCTGAGTATGGTTACAACCCCTACCATGTTGCGGTCAGTTATGATTTGTCTGAAAAGGATTTGGTCGGCGGTCTCAACATCAGTCGATCCAAATTTGAGATGGATACCTTGACGCGCAGGTCTTCAACCCAAAATAAGCGCAAAGAGTACCAAAAAGTGGGCCGCACAGATTGTGATTTTGAATCGGGCAGTTTGAACAAAACTTGTGGTGTATTTGATCACTTCAACGCTGCGCGTGCCGCAGCGGTTGATCGCTGCAATGCCTATGCTTTGTTACACCAAGCAGACTATCCGCATGGTTTGATCCCCCAATTCACTGGCCCTGCCACATTCACAGACGGTGTCGGCCCAGCCGCGAATCACCATGATGACTACCGCTTTGTACATGGTTTGTCGTTCAACTGTGTGGTTTTGGTGAGTAAAAAACCAGCCTACCAAATCAACAACTGATTTCAAGTTCAACTGGTTCGGTTTTTACAATCGAGCCAATGGAGTGGTGACCTTTCACGGTCCGGAAGGGTCGCCTTTTAGAGGCCTTTGCATGATGCACGAATGATGCAGAGGCCTCTCTTTATTTCACGCAAGGCATGATGCGGTCGATGTGTTGTTCCAGTTTGTCACGGTCTGATTTGTCCAAGCCATCTTGGCTGAGGATGAAGTGTATGGTTTTGATGACGTTGCGCCAGCGTGGGTTTTGAGGGATTTTTTCCAGAGACAGGTACTTGTCCAATGAACGTGTTCTTAAGGTACCATTGTCGATGGTGACGGTCCACACTTTGGACTGCTCGGCCAATTCGATTTGACTCGATTGGGTGGTGCTTTCCCAAACCAGCACCGCATCCAACATGGCAGCAACCAAGTGTGATTTAAGTTGGGCCTTACCGCTTAGATTTTCTACCGCCTCTTCAGGTTTTTGGGTGGCTTCCATCAATTGTAACTGCTGCTTGTGGTGCAAAATGTTTTGCAGCAATTGCTCTTTTTCTTTTTTCTTTCTGATGTGATAAATCAACAGGTAGGCCAAAACCATCAGTAATGCCAAACTGGTACCCAATGCCCAAATGGTCATCCTGTTGATGCGTTCGCTGTGTTGGGCATTGAGCAGTTGTTCTTCAATCAAATCCTGATTGATCTTTTGTCTTTCGATGGTGTGTTGGATGGTTTTGAAGTCAGAATCATAGGTTTGCTGCAAAAAAGCTTCGCGGTGTGCCATATAGGATTGATAGGCTTTGAGTGCCGCTTTCGGATCAAGGTGTTCGGAAATTTCGGCTTTGAGTAGGCGCAACTGGTTGTTCAAGGCAGTTGAAGAACTGGCATGCACCAGTCCCAACTCAACCGCAGCCAAAGCCTTTTCTTGTTCATTGTTTTGGGCCAAATATTGCGCCTCCAACCAATGGAATTGGGCCATGTAATCAGGCGGTGTGTCCAAATCAATCAAGTCCTTGGCTGCCATCAAAAATTCTTCAAACACCAAGGCATTGTTCTGACCATTGTGCCACTGTGCCATGTTCAATAGCGTGCGAATGTGTGCGGTTTTGTTGTTGGATTGGCTCAGGTGTTTAATCACTGCTTGTCCATAATAAGCGGCTTTGTCATCAGCGCCTTGCGCCAAATAGGCACGGTTCTGCGCACGCATTTAACAAATGCCGACGATCTTTTTTTCCGGATCGGCGGCGAGGAGTTTCTCATGGCGTGTCGTACACGCGCCGCTCTGGACGCACACACTTTTT
>JAUHZH010000080.1 GCA_030426065.1 Gammaproteobacteria bacterium | reverse complement strand
GTGCCAACGAATCAAGGCTTCCCATTGCTCGTAGTCAATTTGGTTGTCCTGGTTCATGGGTGTGACCAATGCCACCAAGCTGCCAGTCAAGTCTTGTGATGAAATCTGAGTCATGGTCAGAATGACCTTGTAACGGTTATAAAAAAGCGCATAATTATATGCTTTTTTCTCAGTGAGGGTATTAAACAATGGTTAAAATTGATGAAAATCTATGGAAGCAAGCACATGTCAGCACCGCAGGTGAGGGCACCAACCTCAGTCAATTGAATCATGACTTGGTGGTGTTGTTTTTTTACCCCAGGGCCAACACACCGGGTTGCACCAAAGAAGCCATTGGGTTCGGTGAACAATTGGCTGCTTTTCACCGTGAGGGGTGTGAGGTGATCGGCATTTCTGCAGACAGCTTGAAAAAACAACAAAACTTCAAAGCCAAGTACGACATGCCAATTGACCTCATTGCCGATACCGAAGAAGCGTTGTGTCAAGCACTGGATGTCATTCAGGAAAAAAACATGTATGGCAAAAAATTCATGGGCATCGTTCGCAGCACCTTTGTTATGAACCAGCAAGGTGAAGTGTTGCGTGAATGGCGCAAAGTCAAAGTACCCGGACACGTCGATGAAGTGTTGGCTGCCGTAGTTGAATTGTCAGATTGAATTGTTATATTAAATGTTATAATTGAGCCTATTCTTATAGAAAGGAAGCCTACATGACACAAAACATCACCATCATCAAAGGAGACGGCATCGGCCCTGAGATCATGGATGCCACCCTCAGGGTATTGGACGCCTTGTCTTTGGACTTTAATTACATCCACAAAGACGCAGGCTTGTGTGCCTTGGAGTCTCAGGGTGAATTATTGCCTGGCGACACATTGGACGCCATCCAAGCCAATCAAATTTGCTTGAAAGGACCGTTGACCACGCCGGTTGGCAAGGGATTCAGTTCCATCAATGTGGCGTTGCGGAAACATTTTAATTTGTATGCCAATGTTCGACCTGTGGTGACTTTTGAGGGCACCAAGGCGCGATACGATGACATTGACATTATGACCATCCGTGAAAACACAGAGGGCGCCTACCTCAGTGAAGGACAAACCATCAGTGAAGATGGCACCGTGGCGGAATCTAAGATCATAGTCACCAAAGAGGCCTGTCAGCGGATCGTGCGTTATGCTTTTGATTTGGCTGTTAAAACCGGGCGCAAGAAAGTCACGGCGGTTCACAAGGCCAACATCATGAAGACCACTTCAGGTTTGTTTTTGGATGTGGCTGAAGCCATTGCTGATGAGTACCCCAGTATTGAATTCAACAGCCTGATTGTTGACAACACTTGCATGCAGTTGGTCATGAACCCAGCTCAGTTTGATGTGATTGTCACCACCAATTTGTTCGGAGACATCATTTCAGACTTGTGTGCTGGATTGGTTGGCGGATTGGGCATGGCGCCTGGAGCCAACATCGGTCAAGAAGTGGCGATCTTTGAAGCCGTACACGGTTCGGCTCCAGACATTGCGGGCAAAAAAATTGCCAACCCAACGGCATTGATATTGGCGGCTGCCATGATGTTGGATCATTTGGGTCATGCTGAAGAAGCCAATCGAGTCAGGAATGCCATCAAGAACACCTTGCTGGCCAAAGACCGTTTGACCGGCGATTTGGGTGGATCTGCCAAAACACAAAGTTTCACAGATGCTTTGATTGAACGCCTTTGATGTGTGTCACCCTTTGGTCCCAAAGGGGCGAAAGGGTGAAATTTGAGGGTCGTGTTGCAAAAAAACAACAAAAAACACCGTGCAATGGATAAATTCACTGGCATCAGCCACACAATGTTTGACATTTTGTTGTATTTTTGCCATCATTGCGAACAAGGAGAAACTGTTTAATCGATGTATAAACCCAGTGCGAAATCATCAATGACCAAAAACATGGCCGTTTGGCTGTGTTTGTGTGCGTCCGCCTTACCTGTTCAAGCCAATGAATGGGCCGGTGAGTCACGCATGGATTTGGGTCACTGGCGTCATTCGATTGCAGAGCGAATCAACCCCAACTTTTTTGAATCACTGGCGATCAATCCATTGAGTCAAGCCGCCGAAGGCCTGAGTTTTGAAGGCGCTAAATTGTATTTCAACGCCGACCGTTTCGCTCACTTTGAACAGCTGACTGAAGGCAAGTCTTACTTCTTTACCTTCGATTATGACAGTGCGGTGTTGCAACCGGTCAACTTTTACGATTCGACCTTTTCTTTCGATCAGAAACTGGTCAGCAGCGACTCATTCAGTCGCACATTTTTTGCTCCGGGCATCGCCTACCGTGTCAACGACCAAACGGAATACAATTTTTCTGTGGTCTTTGCGCAGCAAAATTACAACGACATCAACTTCCTGGCTTCTGAAATCAACGGCTCAGATCAGTATGATTTGTATGCGGTCAGCTACACAGAAACCAGCAATGGTTTGGGTTTGAACTTCGGTATCAAACAGCAACTGTTTGACTGGTTGAGTTTTGAAACCCAGTACCAATCCAAAATCAACATGGATGGCTTCAGTCGCCTGGTGGGTGTCCAAGCCGATCCGGCTGATTTTGACATCCCAGAGCACATTGCCATGAGCGTTGGTGTTCAACTCACTCAGCGCAATGCCTTGAGGGTGAATGCCAAGCACAGTTATTACAATGACATCAATGCCTTTGTCAGCCCCTCCTTTCCGTCGATTTTCTTGACCTTCCTGAATGATTTGGAAAGTCCAGAATTCGCTTGGGACAACCAGACAGTATATTCGGTGGCTTTGGAACATCAGTTCAACAATGGCGCAGTGGTCAACCTGGAATATTCTGGACGTCAGCAGCCGCCTGCCACAGACGAAGACCTGACCACCATTTTGAATGCCATTTCTGCAGACTACAGTGTCCGTGTTGGCTTGTCAGCCCCCATGTTCGGTGGCCAAATTGATGTATATGCCAGTTATGCACCGAAACCCCTGAACTTCGGTCGAACTGACTTCGGAAACGTCGATGACGTTTTGGATGGTAAACACACTGAGGCCGTGGTGTCTTGGTTGTATCAATTCTGATCAAGTAAAAACCACACCCTTCAAAAACTTGTTTGTGATGTTTTTGTCACAGGTTTTACGTTACAATTTCCCACATGAATGTCTTAACCAGTTGGTTCAAACGCAACCTCTCTGACCCTCAGATCGTCATCTTGATCACTGCCTTGATTGGTGGGTTCATATTCATCATTTACTTTGGTGGTGTGCTGGCCCCTTTTCTGGCCAGTGTCATTGTGGCCTATTTGCTGGAAAGTGTGGTGTCTCGCCTGGAGCGCATGGGCATGCCCAGATTGCTTGCTGTGGCAGCGGTGTTCCTGCTGTTCATTGCTGTGATGTTGTTGTTATTGATATGGGTGGTACCACAGTTGACCTCTCAATTAACTCAATTGGTGCAACAGCTGCCTAATTACATCTCATCTGGCTTGGAGTATTTTAAAAAGCTGCCAGATCAGTTTCCCGATGTCATCAGTGAAGAGCAGATGCAGTCGATATTGACCAGCTTGACCAATGAAGTGACCTTGTTGGGACAAACCTTGCTGGGCAAAACCATTGCATCGGTGTTCAGTGCGTTTTCATTCGCTGTGTTCATCATTGTGTTGCCCATTCTGGTGTTTTTCTTGCTCAAAGACAAAGCCGTTATACTGGCTTGGTTCAAGCAATTCATTCCACGTGATTCCAAATTAACCCTGTCGGTTTGGGAGCAGATGGACATTCAGATCGGGAACTATGTCCGAGGCAAGGCGTTTGAAATCATGCTGGTTGGATTGGCCAGTTACATTGTTTATGTTTTTTTGGATTTGAATTACGCCATCCTTTTGGCCACCATCACAGGCTTCTCAGTTTTGATCCCTTTCATCGGTGCAATTGCAGTCACTTTCCCAGTGGGTTTTGTTGCCATCGCACAATTTGGCTGGAGCGCTGAATTTGCTTATGTGATGATCTCATACATGGTGATTCAGATGCTGGATGGCAATGTGTTGGTGCCGTGGTTGTTTTCTGAGGTCAATGATTTACACCCAGTGGCGATCATTGTTGCGGTGCTGTTTTTTGGTGGTGTTTGGGGCTTTTGGGGCGTGTTTTTTGCCATTCCATTGGCCACTTTGGTCAATGCCATCATTCAATCGTGGCCGAAAACGATTGTCACCGAACCGGCCACGAAATCATGAATGTTGTCGCTTAAGCGTTGACTAATTGATCCAATTCACCTGAGCGGTTCAATGCATTCAAATCATCAAACCCGCCCACATGGCGTTCGCCAATGAAGATTTGTGGGACGCTGGTGCGACCTGACTTTTCCATCATGATGGCGCGTTGGTCAAAGTCCTGATCAATCAAAATTTCTTTGTATGGCAATCCTTTTTGCTCCAACAGCCGTTTGGCGGCCACGCAATAAGGGCAAATTCTGGTACTGTAAATGGTGATGTTATTCATGTTGTTTTCCTCTTGAGCATGGTTCAGTTGTCACATGCAATGTTTGGGTTTCGGCAAACCAGCGTATTTACTGGCTTGACGTACCGGATTGTCTGGGAACAAGCGGTACAAATACCGTGAGTCAATGGTGTCAGACACTTGTTGTCTCAGCAGTTTGATCAGTAACCGCATCGGTGGTGTGTCACCCGTTTCATCAAAAATGATTTGTACGGCGTTCAAAACAGACCAGTGATCCTGGCTCATTTCGATGCCTTCAGAAAGGGCCATTTGTTCGGCCCACGATTGACACCATTCTGTGCGGTTAAGCAAGTGACCGTGGTTGTCTAATGCTGCTTTCATTTCATTGCCAATTCATGATGTGCGGGTGTTTTAAGCACAGTGCTGCCGCTTCGGTTGTTTTGATTGAGTGGGCTATATGGGGATGGGTGCCATCAAAAACAATGTGGCAGTTTGGGTTGGGCCATTGTTCCCGCCATCGGTCAAAACAATCGCTGGGGATGTTGCCATACATCAACAAATGGTCTTGTTCAGCAGCCAAGTTAAACCAGTCGGTGTGATCAACACCAGCCTGCCAGTGGCACAGGTGTAACATGGGTGCACCATTGGGGTGTAAAAGGTCTTTGGCTCGTTGCCAAGTGAGGGCTTGTGAAGTGATGGGTGGTTGGGTACCCAAATGATGACATTGGTCCAACCCATACAAAGACAAAGCACGCCATTGCTGTTCGTTCCAGTGTCCACGGTGGTCACTGCCGGGTAGCAACAGCAAAGCTATCGGCTGATCAAAATTCAGTTGACTGAGCAGCAAGAGGTACATGTCCTGCCAATGTGTTTCAGGACTGTTTGGGTTGAGCACCATCACATTCATGAGATCACCACCTGTTGATCGGCTTGTTCAGTCAATGATTCCCACAGCCCCAATCCAGCCACTTGAAATGGATGGTCATCCAGGGCTTGAATCTGTCGGTCCTCAACCACGGTGCTGCACACCAACAAAGCACCCTGCTGCCATTGGCGCCACTGTTGGCAGCTTTCATTGTGGTTAATCACTTGAGCGGCTTCACCAAAAAACAACACCGCGACGACTTCATGGCCTTGCGCCTGCCAATGATGGGCCCATTGGTGTGCCACGGCCACACTGTGGATCCAGTCATGTGTGGGTTGAATGCGCAAAGCAATTTTCATGGAACGAGGATTGAAATAAAAGGTCATTATAAGTGTGAGATCCAAAATATTACCCAAATTTAACAGCAAAAAAAATAGAATGAAGCCATGAAACACTTATTTATGATGTTGTTGATGGGCGGTGTGGTCTTTGGGGCCGCTGGCCAAGGTGAATTGAAACTGCCTGATTTGGGTAACCCATCGGATCGGGTACTGTCTCCTGACCAGGAACTGATGTACCGAAAAAACATCCGTCAGCAAATGTATCAATACAATTTCATGATGAGCGATCCCGCCGTTGCTGATTACATACACCACTTGGGATTTCGATTGGTGCCATTTTCTGAAAATCCGAAGCAGGGATTTGAGTTTCATGTGGTTCCGGTGGATGTCATCAATGCCTCGGCTTACCCTGGTGGCTTGGTGGTGATTTTTTCTGGTTTGTTTTTAGAAACCGAAAGCGAAAGTGAATTGGCTGGCGTGGTGGCGCATGAAATTGCCCACGTGAACCAAAGGCACATCTCAAGAATGTTGGCCAAACAGCGCAAGTCAGTGGCACCCATTTTGTTGGGCATGGTGGCTGCGATTGCAGCGGCCCAATCTTCTTCCAGCGGTGATGCACCGATTGCCATCGCTGCCAGCATGCAAGCCCTTCAAGCTCAGATGCAAATCAACTTCACGCGTTTCCACGAGTATGAAGCGGACCGCGTGGGCATCAAAACTCTGCATGCCAGTGGACTGAACCCAGAGGGCATGGCGACTTTTTTCGCCAAATTGATGCAGAAAAACCGCGTGGACCCGCGTTATCAATTGCCTGAATACCTGAGAACCCACCCTTTGTCAGTCAATCGGGTCACTGAGGCCAAAAACAGGATCAATCATTTAACCGTTGAGTCGATCAATGAATCGGCATTGTATCCTTTCATCAAAGAACGGATTCGGGTCTTCACTGCATCCAACAACGATGACTTGTCGCAGTATTATGAAAAAGCGCGCAGCCAAAAGCATGATTTGGCGGCACTTCGTTATGGGTTGGCGTTGCAGTACGCCAAAAACAACCAGTATGCCAAAGCCAAACAAGTGGCTGATGCCATTCAAGCGCCCAAAGAAGTGATGCCCTTGATCGCGGCGCTGCAAACAGAGTTGGCCGTTAAATTGGCACCAGAAGACACCGTGGAGCTGGTCAAACAAGTCACTGAGCGATACCCGTACCATGATGTGGTCAAAGCCTTGATGGTCAGGGTTTTGATGAAAGCAGATGATTTGAAGGCACAAGGACTGGCGATCAGTTACCTCAGACAGCTTTTGATCGAGCATGGTGACAATCCGCATTATCACGACTGGTTGTCCATCGCCTATTACAATGCAATCAAGCCGATCGATTCAGGCATGGCAATGGCCAGGAAAAACCATTTGCTGGGTTGGAATTACAAAGCGGTTCGGATTTTGAAAAACCTGAAAAAAGAATCTTTGGACTATTACCAGTTGGCAGAAGTGGATGCGATGATTGCCCGTTATGAACCCCTGATCACAGAAGATGAATTTCGAGTCGAGTCTGATTCAGACCGCAGAACGCGAATTCAATGAAGGCGGTGTAAGGCGAGGATTTACATAAAAAACACCATATTCAATCAGGCGTGCTTTACCTTGCCTGGGTTTTTGATTACAATGCGCGATTGGTTTTAATGAGTTGAATTATCATGGCTCGAGTCACAGTAGAAGATTGCTTGGAAAAAGTACCCAACCGTTTTGATTTGGTTTTGATGGCTTCCAAACGTGCCCGTTTGATTGCCAATGGTCAGAGCCCCATGGTGGAAGAAGAAAATGACAAACCCACCGTTTTGGCTTTGCGCGAAATTGCCGAAGAAAAAATCAATGACGAAGTGTTGGCCGATTTGGAATTAGAAGCCAAACGTGCCAAAGAGTTGGAAGCTTGGAATGCCGCAGCGGAAACCCAAGAAAACGATGAGCTTGAATGACGCTGATCGCAAAGCATTGATACAAAGGAGTTGGGTGTGAAACAGGCACTGTCTTTTACATCCAACACCATGAGCAACAAAGCGGTTCAAACGGCTTTCAAGTTGCTCAAAGAAAAGACCAACACCTACCTCAACGAAGACGAAAGAGCCCAGCTGCGCAAGGCCGTTCATTTTGGTGCCCATTTTCATGAACCCCAAATGCGCAAATCGGGTGAGCCTTACATCACACACCCCATCACAGTGGCCACCATCCTGGCCAGCTTACAAGTTGACGTAGACACCTTGATTGCTGGGGTTTTGCATGACACCATCGAGGACACTGAAACCAGCTACCAGCATCTCAGTGAAGAGTTCAATAAAGACGTCGCTGACCTGGTTGAGGGTGTGACCAAGTTAGATAAACTCAAATTCCGCAACCTCAAAGAAGCGCAAGCAGAAACCTTTGTCAAAATGCTGTTTGCCATGGCCGAGGACATCAGGGTCATCATCATCAAGCTGTCAGACCGCCTACACAACATGCGCACCATCGGTGCAATGAGTGCATCGGGACAGCGACGCATCTCTCA
>JAUHZH010000079.1 GCA_030426065.1 Gammaproteobacteria bacterium | reverse complement strand
GGTGGATTCTCCACCGATGTCGATGATGTCAGCACCCTGCTCGATCATCAAATGGGCTTGTGCCAGCGCGGCTTCCAATTGGTTGAATTGTCCACCGTCTGAAAATGAATCGGGGGTGACATTCAGCACCCCCATGATCGTGAAATCCTTGTTCATTTGTCCTGAATCAATCAGTTTTGCTCAGCAGGGTCGTTGAATGGACCTGAATCTTTGCTGTCCTTTTCAGATGCTTCGTCTTTGACATCTGAATCTTTTTTTGCTGATTGATCACCGTCATCGGCGTCGTCTTCGTCAATCCAGTCTTCTGGTGGTGACGGGACCTTGCCATCCATGATTTCTGCGATTTGACTGGCATCGATGGTTTCGTATTTCATCAAAGCATCGGCCATCAAATGCAATTTATCGATGTTCTCATGCAAGATTTTTTCCGCACGTTGGTAGTTTCGATCAATCAATTCGCGTACGGCTTTATCGATTTGATCGGCCGTGGTGTCAGACATGTTTTTGTGCTGTGTCACTTGGCGACCCAAGAACACTTCACCTTCGTCTTCAGAGTAGGACAAAGGCCCCAAGGCATCCGACAAGCCCCACTTGGTCACCATGTTTTTGGCGATGCTGGTGGCGCGTTCGATGTCATTCGATGCACCCGTGGTGACAGAATCGGCACCACCGATGATTTCTTCGGCGATGCGACCACCATACAAACTGGAAATTTGGCTTTCCAAAGCGGTTTTGCTGTAAGAGTAGCGGTCTTCTTCTGGCAAGTACATGGTCACACCCAAGGCGCGGCCACGTGGAATGATGGTGACTTTATAAACCGGGTCGTGCTCAGGCACGATGTGACCGACGATGGCGTGTCCGGCTTCGTGGTAAGCGGTGTTGCGCTTTTCTTCTTCTTTCATCACCATGGATTTGCGTTCGGCACCCATCATGATTTTGTCACGGGCTTTGTCGAACAACTCCATGTTGATTTCTGTTTTGTCCAAACGGGCTGCGAACAGGGCCGCTTCGTTGACCAAGTTGGCCAAGTCGGCGCCTGAAAAGCCTGGTGTACCACGGGCAATAACGGCTGGTTTGACGTCATCGGCCAAAGGCACTTTTTTCATGTGGACTTTCAAAATCGCTTCGCGGCCTTTGATGTCTGGTAAAGGCACCACCACTTGGCGATCAAATCGACCCGGTCTCAACAAGGCCGGATCCAATACGTCTGGTCGGTTGGTCGCTGCGATGATGATGACACCTTCGTTGCCTTCAAAACCGTCCATTTCAACCAACAATTGGTTCAATGTTTGTTCACGCTCGTCGTGACCACCACCAAGGCCTGCGCCACGTTGGCGACCGACGGCATCGATTTCGTCAATGAAGATGATGCATGGCGCGTTTTTCTTGGCTTGCTCAAACATGTCACGGACACGTGAAGCACCCACACCCACGAACATTTCAACAAAATCAGAACCTGAGATGGTGAAAAACGGCACTTTGGCTTCACCGGCGATGGCTTTGGCCAGCAAGGTTTTACCGGTACCAGGAGGACCCACCATCAAAATACCGCGTGGGATGTGACCACCCAGTTTTTGGAATTTAGAAGGATCGCGCAAGAAGTCAACCACTTCACCGACTTCTTCTTTGGCTTCTTCGGCACCCGCCATGTCGGCGAAAGTGACTTTGTTTTGGTCTTCGTTGAGCAGTTTGGCTTTTGAACGGCCAAAGCTCATGGCGCCGCCTTTGCCACCGCCACCTTGCATTTGACGCATGATGACGAACCACAAACCCAAGAACAACAAGATCGGAAAGATGGTTTCAAAGATGCGCCAGAAGATGCTCACGTCTTCGGGTTTTTTGACCGCGTATTTGACCTTGTTCAGGATCAAATCATCTTCCAAGTGCGGGTCATTACCGGCTTGGACTTCGATTTGTTCGCCGTTGGCGGTTTTGGCAATGATTTTGCGGTGAACCGAGGTTTCTGGGTCGATCAAGGCTTCTGTGATTTGGCCATTTTGGACCATTTGAATGAAATCAGAATAGACCACCTGGCCTTGCTGCTGCGGTTGTTGCACCATGCTGCTGAAGACGCTCATCAGCACCATCAACACCACCACCCACAATAAAATGTTTTTTGCTACGTTGTTCAAAATACTTTCTCTGCTTTGATCGCTCTTTATTTCTTACCCTGCGCCACCGCAAACACTTCTCGTGATCGCGCCCGTGATGACTTGGGCTTGTAAATCGTTACTTTATTGAATGCCTGTTTCATGTTCTGGATGTGTTCATCAAACCCTTCGCCTTGGAACAGTTTGATGGCGTGGCTGCCGCCTTTGGCCAAAGCCTGATCACAGAAGTCCAGGGCCAACTCCGCCAAATACATGGCGCGGGGTTGATCCATGGCATTCATACCGCTTAAGTTTGGGGCCATATCCGATAAAACAAGGTCTATTTTTCGACCATCAAGTAAGGCAATGAGTTCCTCATAAACGGCATCAGATGTGAAATCACCTTGGATGAATTCCACCCCTTCAATCGGCTCAATGGCCAACAAATCCAGACCGACAATCAAGGGGTTGCCTTTCACTTCGTGCTTGACCACTTGGCACCAACCGCCAGGCGCTGCGCCCAGGTCAACCACGGCTTCGACACCATCAAGTATCCCGTATTTGGCATGGATTTCTTCCAGCTTGAATGCCGAGCGCGCGCGGTAGCCACGCTCTTGTGAACGTTTGACGAATTCGTCGTCAAAATGCTCTTTTAACCATTGATTTGAACTTTTGCTGCGTGCCATCTGATAAAATACGCCGTCACCATTAAGACTGGAAATTTTACACCAATGTCAAACAAAACCAAAAAACAAGCGCCCGCTTTGAGCAAAAATGCCACCAAATACCTGCGCGGCATGGCCCACCACATCAGTCCATTGGTGACCATCGCCGATAAAGGGGTGACAGAAAACATCTTGACTGAGCTCGATATTTGCTTGGATCGACATGAATTGGTGAAAGTCAAAATCCGCGCCGACCGCGAAGAACGTGCCACCATCAGTGAACAATTGATCAAGGAAAGCAAAGCACAAAAAGTGCAAAGCATTGGTCAAACGCTGACCCTGTATCGCGCCAACCCGAAAAAACCGGTTTACGAATTGCCTAAGTAAACATAGAAGGCGATAAGCACTCCCTGCAAAGCACGCCTTGGATTTGACGCTTTGAGGACTCGCAGAAAAAGTACAGAATTATCAGAGGTGCCCAAACATGCAACTGACCGAACAAGCCAACAACCACCCCAACTTGATCAAGGAAGCCAAGGCCGATCAATGTGTGGTGGGCAACACCACTTACGTCAAATCGGTTCTGATACCTTGGCATGGAGACAGGTGGTGTGTTTGATGTTGATCTAATTGTCGTCCAACGGCGTGAGTTTATTCGATTTGATGATTTTCCCTTGGGCATCTTGACCATGCCTTTTCTTGAGTGCCCGAAGGGCATCACAAGCGACATTGCTTTGTTTTATTTTAAAGTCTTTCAAGTCGCAATGACCATTCAACAAAGCGACGTCCTCTGCACTCCCGTATCGACCCAAAGCTGACAAAGCCAAGCTTCGGTGCCCATTCATCTGCTTTTTAATGATTTGTCGCAGCTGAGGTAAAGCATCGGCTTCCATCCTTTGAATGATCAATTGAGTGACTTCGTACAAAGCCCAAGGTTGTTTGACTTGTGGCAAGGCTTCGATCAAAAGCGTGTTCAACCGGTCATCTTTGGCGTTGCGAAGCAAGTCTTTCATGATGTCCATGCTGCCGTAATGCTGGCGATCCATCCAGTACTTAACCAGCGCCGGGGTGATGCGTGTATCTTCATGGGCATTCAGGTGAACCAACAGCCATTCTGGCCAACCCACGAGGTTACTTGAGCCCAGCAAATGAATGAACTCAATCAATTCCTCAACTGGGTCTTTTGATTTCATGATTTGCCTGAATGTGGATGCTTTAGACCAATGGTTTTGGTGTCGATTCTTGCCAGCTGGCATCAACTTCACATATTCATCATCAGTCGCCAGAAATGCCACTCCCAGAAAAGGGTACAAAGCGTGGTGGATACTTTTGTTCAGCTGGGCCTTGAGCACATCCATGGCTTGCAACCTGACGGCCTCACCCTGCTGCTTGATCAGAATCAGTAAATGCGGGTACACTTTGGAATCAGAAAACTCATTTTTAAGCAGCTTGAGCAATGCCGGTGCAACGCGCTCTGCCGGCCAATCCACTCTTTGAATTAAACCCATCAACTTCAAGCCAGTATCGCCCTCGTATCGTTTCAAGTCAGGTAATTGGTCTAGAAAATACTGTGCCAGTAGTGCTTTGGTTTGTTCACTCATGCCTTGCTGAATTTGATCGGCATAATAAAACCGGCTGCCGTAGTGCTTTGTGTCTTTGATGTATTCAAGATAAATGGCATGGGCGGCATCAAATTGGCCCGCTTTTTGCAGTGCCATGGCCTGATGCCACGGGGTGGTTTTAGATTCTGTTTCTTGGTATTTGGGGTGCTGATAACGGGCAGCCAAATAAGGACGCGTATATTCACGGATGGTTTTGTCATCCCAGTGCTTTTCAAAAGCCTCTGCAATGCCTTCATGGCCTTCGTACTGATAATACAAAGCGTGTGCGGCGTCACTTCTGACCTCTTGCTCTTGATGAGAAAGCAATTCAATAAAAAATGGAACAGCCCGGGGGTCATTGCTTTCTTCTACCAGTCGCATCAACTTATAACGGCACTCGGGAACCATTGGATGAGCTTTTTGATGCGCTTATCTTCGGATGAAATTCGCTTGAGTTTGATCAGCTTTTTCAGGGCTTGGATCTCTTCTTTTTCCTCATAAACTTCGACAATGGGTAAAAACCTCATGTCGCTTTGGCGCCATTGGTGCTCAAACAAAACAGCAATGCGTTTCTTTTCGGGCAAGCTCACCTCACCGGAAGAAATCCACATCCCTTTCTTTTCTAAATCTATGGTTTTTCCTTTGTATCCCTTATCACCCTTGAGGACTGACTTGACGGTCATGCTGGCTTCACTGAGCTCTGAGGCATGAACATCGGCCACCACAATCAATTCGGCATCTTCAATGTAGGCACCCATGGGTACGTAACGTCTTGAGGCATGGGACAAGGCCACCAAAGCGATGATCAGTGTCACCGTGAGTAAGATTCTTTGCATCAAATTCAGTACCGTTCCAGCCTTAACATACCAGCTTCAATCAAGCGCTCTTCCCATAACTCAGGCTGATTGGGGATGTCATAGAAATGACTGATTTCTTTCAAAGCTTGATAAATCCAACCCAACTCCCTGTCACTGGTCTCCGAATCATTCGCCAGCTGGATCAAGGTGGGCAAGGCATCGTAACGCTCAATGAGTTGCAAAGTACCCGTTTGGGCCACGCCACAATAGGCACGTTCTTGTATCACCGGTGATTCATCATGCTGAGCCACAAACAACAAAGGTTCAATGATTTCTTGCCCTCCAAAACGCGCCAGAGCTTCGACGCCAGCCAGCCTGATTTTCGGGTTTTCATCTGCGATGGCTTCTGTCAACACCTCATAAACCCGCTCTCGGTCTATACCACGTACGGCAATGGCCGCGATGGCCCACAAGGCACCCGACGCATTTTTTTCAGGTTTCCTTTCATATTGTCTCAACAATTTGTCAATCTGTTCGGGCGTTTTATCCAGGTCATACTGAGCCAGATAAGACTCGAACCCCGCCATGCGGATTTCGATCAAAGGGGCATTCAATGCGGTTGTGGTTAAAGTTACCAAGGTGTTTGTGGCTTCAAGGTCACCGCGCCAGCTCTGGGCTTCTTTTGTCACATATTCAGCGGCGCCATCGAAGCGGTTGATGGCCATTTCAAGTGCACGCTCTGCTTTTTTCTGTGTCGGCAATGATTCCACCATCCCGATATAAAAGGTGTCGAACTTGGGTTGAGTGGACTGTCCTGAACCAAACAGTGGATCAACGATGTTCCGATATTGTTCAACAATGAATGTGCGTACTTTTTCATTGCCCGCGAAAACAGCCACACTGGCAGCCAATAAAATCAATGTGATGGTTCTTTTCATGGTTGAGATTATACATTGAAATGGACTGACACCTTAGGGTGTAGTGGAATTCCAAGTTGACTGAATATGAGGTTGAGATCACTTCGTGATGTTTGCTGCGTTCTCGACAACTACTCCCTGCGTTGTTCTACCACTTACATCCATGTAGGCGGTCGTTTCCGCGTCCTTGCTCTCACGACACACCTACATCCTTGTAGGCGGTCGTTTCCGCGTCCTTGCTCTCACGACACACCTACATCCTTGTAGGCGTCGTTCGCAAGAACGAATAATTGTCTTTGCGAGGAGGAACGACGAAGCAATCTCGATGTGACAGATTCTTTGTCAATTTCATGGAGGAATAAAAAAAGCCCTCACGACGGAGGGCTTTTAGGTATTCAGCTTCAAAGCGGTTTATCTTTGGCGTGCTTTCAATTTTGGATTTGATTTACAAATCACAAAAACTTTTCCACGGCGGCGAACCACTTTGCAGTCTCTTGAACGAGTCTTCGCTGATTTCAAAGATGATAAAACTTTCATAATGTTTACCGCTTGTTTTCAAAAGAAGGTGAATTATACCCAGCTGAATGCAAACTGCAACTGATTTATCCAGAAAAAGGCCGAGTTTCCATCAGACCCACCAAATGCCCGTCGGGGTCCCTTAAAAAAGCCATCCACAAATCATGATCAGCCATCTTGACCACAAAATGAGGGGGCTTCTCCACCGTGACCTGAGTCAAGTCGGCGGCGGCAAACCAGGCATCCAGGTCTTCCATTTGGTAATAGATGACGGATGTGTGGTGGTCTTTGGCATGGCCTTGGAGCTCAGTGATCATCAACCTGACTTCACCACACTGCATGAATGCCATGCCTTGCGGCGTGTCGAAGAGCAAATCCAAGCCCAGCAAATCTTGATAAAAGGCCACCGAGCGGTCTTTGTTTTCGCAACTGATGGCCACTTGGCCAATTCTAACTGGCTTGCTGCTCATTGGCGGGTAATCCGTACAACGTTTCTCTGCGGTTGAATAGCAACCAGGATGTGAAGATGTATTTGTCTCCTGAGGTGGGTTTGTTGCCACGGTGGGTGTGTGTGAAACCGGCCGGGGCAATCACCAAAGTGCCTTGTTTGGGTTTGATGGAAGCGTTTTGGAAATAAAATTCTGTCTCACCGCCTTCTTCCACGTCATTCAAGTAAAACATCCACAACAAGGTGCGGTGTAAAGCGTCGTTGTTGGCATCGTGTGGGTGGGGGTAGACTTCAGAGTGCCAGTAAAAGTATCCGCCTTCATCTTTCAGGTATTTCTGCATGTTGATGGTGCCCGTGCGGTACACCGTCATGATCAAGCGCGCAATCGACTCGTCACTGAGTTGAGGGATGTCCATGTAGGATATTTGTTCCATGCCATCAGGGGTTTCCACTTGCAGCGCAACCGCTCCCGCCAACAGGAAGGGGTATTCACGAACGTACCTGATCAGGCCATTGAGGACGGTGTTTTGAATCACAGCCACTTCATCTTTCCACTCAGGGAACAAGGAGATGTTGATGTCCGAACTGTTCTTCTTAATCACATCCACACCTTGACCAGTGACCCCTGGTTGTGCGTGCGGACTTTGGCTGAATTTGTTAATGACACTTTCACAAAAGTCCAAAGACAATGCGTTGTCATATACACCGATGAAATTTTTCAAAACTGACCCTCTTAGTTATTATTTGTGCCTCGACCAACCAGTATTAAATAGCGTGCCCGAGAACTTGGAGGGGATATGATACCAAAGAAATGATCAATTCTCAGGCTGTGCCTGATAATTCATTGTCATTACATTACAGTGACGCAATCTTTACCAGCGCGTTTTGACTGGTACAAGGCCCGATCGGCCCGACGCACCACTTCAAGGAATGATTCGTCCTGGTCGAATTCACTGAGACCAAAACTCATGGTGACCTGATGGTCAGACAATATGTCACTCAAATCTATGTCGTTCAAATGACTCCTGACTTTTTCACACCAAGCGGCCGCTTCTTGGGCACTGGAGCCGTATTTGACCATGGCAAATTCTTCGCCACCCCAACGACCTACTTTATGACCACCTTTCATGAATTGAAGCAAAGCCTGCCCCACGCGGCGCAAGAC
>JAUHZH010000078.1 GCA_030426065.1 Gammaproteobacteria bacterium | reverse complement strand
TGGGTGTTGCCTTGATGTCGTACAGGTTGGCAAAAAACACCCCAGGACGTGATCCGTCCATGGCCGGTCTTTGGTAATAAGCACCGGGAGCGGTTTTTTCTTTGAATTCTGGAATCCGTTGAACATCATAACGGGCTTTCGGAATGTCATGAAAATGCGAAGACATTTGGCCTTCAATGTCTTTCAAAATCGCCTTGTAGTCATCAATGATTTGTTCGCGGCCCTCATCAGAGTCTGAATAGTAAAACCGTTCATTGATGGTCAGGTTGTTGATGCTGGATTCAAACCCTGACGACACATCCCATCCTTCATCGGCCAAGATGGTTAAGATTTCACCTTGAATGCGGTCCACCTCCTGGAGGCCAAAATCATGGATGTATTCGGGGGTGTATTCTGATGTGGTGAAAAACTTCAGGGCCAAGGCATAAAAAGCATCACCATCTGGTAAGTTCCAAACACCGTGGTTGTCACTGACTTTGTGATCCAACCCTTCAAAGTAATTGATCAATCGGCTGTAGGCAGGATAAACGGATGTTTTGATCGCTTGGCGGGCTTGTTCAGCCATGTCTTGCTGAAAGGACATGTCCAGTTTGGCCTGTTCCATTTTTTCACCCATGGCGACGAACAAGATGTTTTCATCTGTCGGTGTTTCGACAAAGGCGCGCATCTCGTCGAGGACTTTGGTGACGACGAATTGGGGCGGTAAGACGCCGATGTTTTCTCGGTGTTTCAACCCTTCAATCACTTGATCAAACTTTATCGAGACCGCATGAAGTCGCGATATGTAATCTTCGGCGTCGCCTTCATTGTTGATCTGGTGAGTGCTTTCCATGAAGGTGGGAAAGCCATTTTGAACACCGAACAATTGGTTCACAGGGTAGTTATGAAACTGGAACCGTTTGCCTTCGACAGCGATGTCGAGCAAGGTCATCATCACGTCTTTGGACATTTTGTCTTCGGCAGACAGGTCTTCATCGGCATATGACTTGAGGGTTTCGTGTGCCTGTTCCACCATTTCAAACAAGGCTTCACTTGAGGCCAAACTGGCATCATCCAATCGGGCATTGTGGCCTGTGATGCCAACACTTTCAAAAACCCGTACCGAACTCAGCGTTTCAGGGCTGTCGAGGGCAAACTTCAGTGCCGTGCGGCCAAAGAACAGGTTGATGTCATAGGGTTTGAAGTACCAGACATGAACAAATAATGCACCGGCCAACACCACAGCAACCAAAAACAAACCGCCCAACCATTTGAAAAAGCGCTTCATTGGTCTGTCTCGATCATGCAATAAGCGTTCAATTTGTTGCCATCCAAGTCGCGGAAATAAGCGGCATAAAAACCGCCACCACGGTGGCCAGGGCCGCCCTCACATTGGCCGCCCATTTCAATGGCCAAGTCATAGATGGCTTGAACGGTTTCAGGATCAGAGACACTCAATGCGGCCATGTTGCCATTGCCGGCTGTTGCAGGTTCGCCGTTGTAGGGCTTGGTGATGCTGAATCCTGTGGATCCCATGTCTTTGGCCCAGACGATGAAACCTTGCGCTTCCAATTCAGGCATGATCCTCCCCACATTGATTTTAGCAAAGAGTTTGTCGTAAAATTTTGTAGCTGCAGTCAAATCATTGGTGCCCAATGTGATGTATCCGAGTAACATGGAATTCTCCAGGGTAAAAACCAATCATTTTCAAAGCTGGACCGGCCTTTGTCCAGCGCCAAAAACGCAAACGGAGAAAAATATGAAAAAAGTCATGGCCAGTGATGCGCCAGACCCAGTGGGTTTGTATCCGCATGCACGGCAAGTGGGTCAGTTGTTGTTTTTATCTGGTGTTGGTCCCCGATCCAAAGGTCGAGATGAGATTCCTGGTGTTACCTTAGATGCCGAGGGCAAGATTCAGGACTACTGTATTAAAACACAATGTCGCAGTGTTTTTGATAACGTCAGGGCGGTTTTGGAAGCCTCAGGTGCTTCTTGGATGGATTTGGTTGACGTGACGGTGTTTTTGACCAACATGAAAGACGACTTCAAGGCTTATAACAAAGTCTATGCCGAATATTTTGCCGACAACCAACCCTGCCGAACCACGGTGGAAATCAATGCCTTACCCACACCCATCGCCATCGAACTCAAATGCATCGCTGTGATGCCGGAGGGCTCATGAGCCCAGTTGCCCCATTTAATTTCCAGAAATGGATTGATGAACACCGTGATTTGTTGAAACCGCCGGTGTGTAACAAACAGGTGTTCGAAGACGATGAATTCATTGTCATGGTGGTGGGTGGGCCCAACGGCCGCCGAGATTACCATTACGATGAAGGGCCTGAGTTTTTTTACCAACTTGAAGGTGAAATGCTGTTGAAAACACAACAAAATGGCGAAGTGGTCGACTACCCCATCAAAGCCGGGGAAGTGTTTTTATTGCCGCCCAAAATGCCACATTCTCCGGTCCGCTTTGCCGATTCCATTGGTTTGGTGGTGGAAAGGAAGCGGTTGCCTGATGAAAAAGACGGTTTGATGTGGTACTGCGAAAACTGCAACCACAAGTTGTTTGAAGAATACTTCACTTTGAGGAGCATTGAAAAAGATTTTTTGCCAGTGTTTGATCGCTTTTTTGCTGACGAATCACTCAGAACCTGTGACCAATGTGGCACGGTGATGCCTGACAGCAACCAACTGGAGTTGTGATGCTGACCATTGACATACACACCCACATTTTGCCCGAAAATTGGCCTAACTTACGCGAAAAGTATGGTTATGGTGGCTTTGTTCAACTGGAACACACCGGTTGTGGCTGTGCCAGAATGATGCAAGACGGGCGCCATTTCAGGGACATCGAAGCCAACTGCTGGGACCCGGCTGTAAGGATACAGGAATGTGACCAGCACGGGGTCCATGTTCAGGTCTTGTCTACGGTACCTGTCATGTTTTGTTACTGGGCCAAACCGAAAGACACTTATGATTTGGCGCAATTCCTCAATGATGATTTGGCACAAAAAGTGGCGGCCAATCCGAATCGGTTTGTCGGTTTGGGCACCCTCCCGATGCAGGCACCCGATTTGGCCATCAAGGAATTGGAACGCTGTGTCAAAGAACTGGGTTTGGCTGGTGTTCAAATCGGTTCACACATCAATGAGTGGAACCTCAATGAGCCGGCTTTGTTTCCCATCTTTGAAGCCGCCCAAGACCTCGGTGCAGCGGTGTTTGTCCATCCGTGGGACATGGTGGGCAAAAACCAAATGAATAAATATTGGTTGCCTTGGCTGGTCGGCATGCCGGCCGAGACCTCATTGGCGATTTGTTCTTTGATTTTTGGCGGCGTTTTGGAGCGTTTGCCTGATCTGCGCATCGCATTCGCGCATGGTGGCGGTGGCTTCCCTGCCAGCATCGGCCGCATTGAACATGGCTTTGAAGTGCGCCCTGACTTGGTCGCAGTTGACAACCCCCACAACCCACGCAAATATTTGAAACAAATGTACCTCGACACACTGGTTCATGACCCAGGCATGTTGGATTACTTGGTCAACCTGATGGGCGCTGACCGGTTGGCTTTGGGTACTGATTATCCTTTCCCTTTGGGGGAGTTGCAGCCAGGTCGGTTGATCAGGTCAATGCCTTATGACGACACAATGAAAGCACGGATGTTGTCGGGTACGGCCTTGGAATGGTTGAATGTTTCGGCTGAGCGCTTCAGACTGTCATGAAACTGCAGGCATCAGAATGGCTGTTTGATTTGAGTGAAGCGCCCCAGTCATTGGCCATCACTTTGGATTTTGAAGGTGAGCAGCCCAATCATTTTGGTGCCCAGCGGGCTGCCGTCAGTCCCATGAAGTCAGGCAGTTTTGTGGGTGACACGCGTCAGGGTGGTTCATGCAATGCCCAAGATGTGACGCTCAATCCTCATTGTAATGGAACCCACACCGAAAGCATTTCCCACATCGTCGATGAAGTGGTGGCGCCACATGAAGTGTTGCAACAGCCATTGATGTTGGCACAAGTGATCACGGTGACACCCAGCAAAGCAAGCGACACGTCTGAGGGCTATTCACCGCCCTTGGCAGATGAAGACTTGGTGATCAGTAAAAAAACATTGACAAGTGTAATTAAAACATTACACAAAGGTGTCATTGCTTTGATTATCAGGACCTTACCCAATGGTCGATCCAAACAATCTTATCAATATGGTGTCGATGTGGAGCCACCCTTTTTCACCCATGATGCGATGCGCTGGCTCAGTGAAGAGACCCCTTTTCTACATTTGTTGGTCGATTTTCCATCAGTAGACCGCCTTTATGATGACGGACAATTGAGTAATCACCGCTTGTTTTGGCAAGTGGCGCCAGGCTGCCATCAATTGGATTCAGAACACAAGGTGGAAAAGACCATCACTGAAATGGCCTATGTGCCCAACCATGTCGAAGATGGTGTTTATTTATTGAATTTGCAAACCCCCAAACTGAAACTCAATGCCGTTCCCAGCCACCCTGTGATTTACAGTCCGGCAACTTGAAATTGATCTTATACACTTTGGCCTGTGTGTTGGCTTTTGCAGCCAATTCATTGTTGTGCCGCATGGCTCTGGAAGGACAGCACATCGATGCCATCAGCTTCACATGGATCAGGCTGACTGCTGGCGCCATGGTGCTTTCTTTTGCTCACCAGGTCAAGCCGCCTTGGCTGGAGCCTAAAACATACTTGCCAGGGCTTGCATTGTGGGCTTATGCCTTGTTGTTTTCCCTGGCTTACCGTCACATCGGTGCCGCCGCTGGGGCTTTGGTGTTGTTTGGTTCTGTTCAGTTGACACTGTTCGTGTTGGCCCAGACAAGCCAAGAGCGCATCAGAGGGTGGGAGGTGGTTGGTATGGTGCTGGCGGCCGCAGGTTTGGCCTATTGGCTCTGGCCACAATGGGGCACACCTTCAGTTGAAGGTTTTTCCATGATGGTGTTGGCGGGTTTGGCTTGGGGCATTTATACCTGGCTTGGCCGACACAACAAGCAGCCACCCACTGCGTTCACGGCTTGGAATTTTGCTTTGGCCGCCGTTTTGGGTTTCATCACTTTGCCACTGATGCCTTACGTTGCAGACGTTTCCGGATGTGGTGTTGGCCGTGGTTTCAGGCGCGGTGACTTCGGCTTTGGCTTATGCCCTTTGGTATCAAGTGTTGCCTGAATTGAAAACGGCCACGGCTGCCAATGTGCAAATGACTGTGCCTTTGTGGGCCGCTTTGATGGCTTGGGTGTTTTTGGGGGAAGGGGTGAGTGTCGAATTGCTTTGGGCTGCGGTTTTGGTTTTAGGCGGTGTACTGATTGGGCAAAAAAGATAAAATAAAGCCATGAAAAAAACCGACCTTCAAAACGAAACCTTGGCCATCCAATTGACGGATAATCACGATGACAGTGGTTCTGTGGCCAATGTGATCTACCCAACCACCACGTTCAAAAGGGAAACCGATGGCAGTTATGCCAGTGGTTTTGTTTATACCCGACACAACAACCCCAATCGTGACCAATTAGAACATGTCCTGGCACAATTGGAAGGAGCGTCTTGTGGGTTCGCCTTTGCTTCCGGGATGGCGGCCATCAGTACGGTGCTTCAAACTTTGAAACCTGGTGATCACGTTTTGGTTCCGGATGATGCTTATTATTCCGTCCAATTGTTGGTGAAAGAAGTGTTTGATCGCTGGCAGTTGTCACACAGTGTGGTGGACATGACCGATACAGGTGCAGTCCAATCGGCAATCAAGCCTGAAACGGCTTTGTTGTGGTTGGAAACCCCTTCCAATCCGCAGTTGAAAGTTTCCGACATCAAGGCACTGGCCGAATTGGCGCACGAACACGGTGCCCTGTGTGCAGTGGACAACACGTGGTCCACCCCCATATTACAAAAACCCATTGATTTGGGTGCGGATGTGGTGATGTATTCAACCACCAAATACTTCGGCGGTCATTCAGACAGTTTGGGTGGTGCGCTGGTGTTGTCTGAAGCCGCCACCACCCAACTCGCTGAAAAAATCAAAAACATTCAAAACTTATCTGGTGCCGTACCATCGCCTTTTGACTGTTGGTTGATGTTGCGGGGCATCAAAACCCTGCCCTTGCGCCTGAATCAGCAAACCCGAAATGCCGAGCAATTGGCGCACTTTTTAAGTCAACACCCCAAAATCAGAGCGGTTCACTACCCTGGATTGCCTGCTCACCCTCAACACCGGTTGGCGCAGCAACAAATGCCCAATGGGTATGGCGCCATGTTGTCGATTCAGGTGGGAAGTGATGCGAAAGCAGCAATGGCACTGATTGGCCGTTTGCAATTGTTCACGGCAGCCACCAGTTTGGGCGGTGTGGAATCATTGATTGAACACCGAAAATCAGTCGAGGGTGACAGCAGCCCAACGCCCAACAACCTGCTTCGGGTTTCGTTGGGGATTGAACACATCGATGATCTGGTTGCCGATTGGGTCCAGGCATTGGACGGACTGCATGAATAACAGGCAAAAAAAATCCCAGACCGGATGGTTTGGGATTAAGAGGTATAACCGAAGTTGGAATCGGTTTAGGACACATTTCTTATTTGAAACAATAGCATAGAAGCTTTTCTTAATGCAAGCTATTTAATAAAAAAATTAGAAATACGCCATAAGTTATTGATTTTAGTAGGTGATTGCAGTTCGGTCATTCCTCTTCTATAATCGATGGGGATGCTTACCCTGACCATACACCTGTGCCTGTGCCTGTGCCTGTTGCTGATGCCTTTTGCTGTTGATGCCCAGCAAGATTTTGATGCGTTCGCTGAACAATTGGAACAAGCCCAGTCTGATCAAGAAAAAAGCCAAGCGTTCAGCCAAACCTTCCCCTTAATCAATCAATGGTCTGACATAGACCAAGCGCGATTTTACCACAGCCGAGGCCTCCACAAAGAAACTGTTGAACGCGACATAGAAGCCGCCAAAAAAGAGTTCACCACCAGTGTCAGTCTGTTCAAAACACATGGCCAAGCCAATGAACATTGGGTCAAGGCATTGTTGGACCGGTCTTACATGGACTATTTGCTGACCAATGACCCCAAAGTGTATTGTGATGACCGCAAAGCAGCCGTTGAAGTGGCCCGGAAAATTGACCACCCTTTGGCGTTGGTCGGTTCTTTGAACCAATATGCTTTTTGCTTCAATAAAGGTTTTGAGCAGTTTGAAGACGGCTTGGCAGTACTCAAAGAAGCCGCAGATGTGGCCAACAAAAACAACCTGTCAGCCACACAATCTGCTTTGATCCACAACGCCACAGGACTGCTTTATCGGCGCAACTTTTTGCATGAAAAAGCATACGAATACCTGCTCAAAGCCTACCAAGGTTGGGCTGAAGTTGGTGAAATTCAAGACATGTTCAACATGCAGCACTCTTTGGTGGGAGAAAGCATGGCTTTACAATCTTGGGAACAAGGACAGTCCCACGTCGATGAGTTGTATCAATTGAGCGAGCAACACCCTGATTTCAAAGATTTCACGTTCTTTGCTCACTTCAATCAAGGCCGTTTGTATTATGCCCAAGGTTTGTTTGAACAAGCTTCTCCCATTTTAGCCAAAGCTTTGGCGCTGCAATCAACCACCAGTGAACAGTATTTCATCAACCAGGCCATGGCCATGAAATCGATTGCCATGCACCGTGCAGGACTACCTAATGCCTTGTCACACCTGACAACAGATGTTGATGCATTGTTGGAACAACTCAATGACCCGGTTAAAAAAGAGTTCCAAGCTGTGGTGTTGTGGGAACGTGGTGAGCAGAACCAAGCCATGCAAACATTGTGGCAAAGCAAAGCCGAAGAACGTGCCTCTAAACTGGATTTCATGAAAAACAACACTGCAGCGATTTCCATGGCTTTCAACCAAGAAATCAATGAATTTCAAAAACAAGGGTTGGAAGACAAGCTGGCGATCAAAGAGCTGGAGCTGGCCAATGAAAAAAGCAAAGAGCAATTCAGTCAGCTGACCCGAACCATCGCGGTATTGATCACCCTGTTGCTTTTGATCATCGTGTTTTTTCTCTACAAATCAAGGAAAGAATACCGATCGCGTTCGAGAACAGACTTTTTGACTGGTTTGATGAATCGGCGCGCCAGCATACACGCCATCGAAAATTTGATTAAACCAGGCCAACATGGAAAGAAAGGCTTTGGATTGGCCATTTTTGACATCGATGACTTCAAACAAGTCAATGACGTCTATGGGCACATCATCGGAGATCG
>JAUHZH010000077.1 GCA_030426065.1 Gammaproteobacteria bacterium | reverse complement strand
GCTTTGATTTCTTCCTTGGGGAATTGGTCACAAGGGTAATTGATGAAAATTTTTGACATGTTCAATGCGGTGGTGGAAAAAGGTGATTGTAACCGTTGTTGATCAACGGTTACAAGACACGGCTTTTCTCATCCTGGAACCAGTGGTCACCCGTTGACAGTTTTTAGTCACTTCATCAGAGATTTTGAACTCGAAGATGCGCTGGTAAGTTTGCTGGGTGTTGGCATGAGTCAAAGATGACTTTTTGAAGCGCCACTGTTTAAGGGCTTTTTTAACCGACAACTCAAACTGGGCCAATTGTTTACCTTGCGACCGAATGTGAACATCATCAACCCGGCCATTGGGAGCTATCTTAAAATTGGCAATCACGGTTTGTTCAACCTGACTGGCCCAAAGTTGACGAGGGAACTCAGGCGCAATGTATTCAAGCAGTTGAGGTGTGCTGCTGGTGGTTTTGATTGGCTGATTGTTGATCACAGGTTCGATGGTCACCACGTCTTCCCATGTCACATCAGACAACGACGCGACCGTCATTTCATTTTCTAAGGCAGTCGTTGGATTCGCAGTGGTTGCTTCCATGTTGGGTTGTGACGGTACCGCGACTTCCTGCCATTGGCTCAATGATGGACTGGATTGAAATTCGCTTGCGGATTTCTCAGGTAATGCCAGATTGATGTCAAACTCAGTCGCTTCTGTCACTAAATGTGTTTGTTCTTGTTTAACAACGGGCTCAGTTTTTGGGAAAAATTGGTGGTTGACAAAGCGTTTACTTTGGGTGGTGCCACTGACAGATGTGTTCGTTGCTTTGATGTTGCTTGAGTTGTCTGTATCAGGTGTCTTGAACACATAAAAACAGGTCAGAAGCATCAGGGCCAATGGCACAAAGACCATGATGGACGATTGGCTTGACTTGTTCTGTAGCAAGTATTTAACCCTTTTCAGTAATTGCCCATCGTGGATACCGATTTGTAGCCTGGGATTGAATGCCATGCCTTGTGAGAGGCTGGCAATGTTGGTCAAGGCTTTGGCATACGTGATGGCGTTGGTTTTTTGGCTCAAAACCAATTGGTCACAACATTGTTCTCTGACTTGGCGGATGTCGTTGTTCATCCAACGGATGGCTGGGTGGAAGAACAGCAAAACATCGGCTGTGATTTGGATGATGTTGTGAAGAAAGTCATTTCGTTTGAGGTGGCACAATTCATGCGTGATGATGGCATGGATCTGCTCTTTTGGCAGTTGGCTCATTAAGCTGAGGGGCAGCAACACAGTGGGCTTGTATATGCCATAAGCAGCTGGCACCAAAACTTCTTGTGACACTTTCAATAAGGGAATCGTGGCCAGGTCCAGTTTGATGGCCATGTTCTTGATGAATTTTTTCAGTTCACTGGATAGTGCAGGTTCGCAATCATGTTCGATGGCATTCAGTTGGAACCATGAACGCACCAAGCCCAAAGTCATGACAATGACCACCAAAGCCCAAACAGCCACCAAATAAGGGATCATTTGGTTAACCAATGCCATCAGTAAGTCGCCTGTGCTTGGCTGTATGGTGGCCATGGTGATGCTCGAGGGTGTCATTTGAGCGGTTAAACCAACGAGGCTGTATGACTGAATTTGTGTGAAGAAGTGACTGATGGGTACGAACAAAGAGAGCACCACTGCGCCCATGCCAGTCCAATATTTCGCATGCAATGATTCAGAACTGCGACTGACAAGCCAATAAACCAAAACAATGGCCGTGCCTTGCCAAAGAAAATGAATCAAAGTCCATCCCAAAGTGCTGATGATGTGCGAGTCAATCACGCCGTCTCCTGATTTGTTGTTTCTTAAGAACGGTTTGGATCAATATAGGTTACCATTCTTGTTGAATTCTCTGTTCTGTGTTTATTCTATTGTGTTTTTATTGGTCAAATTTTTCTAAAAGTGTTTTGATTTCGTCCAATTCTGCCTCGCTGGTTTTGCTGTTACCCAAGGCTTGCAACACCAATGAACTGATTGAACCACCAAACAGTCGGTTTTTCAAATCATCAAGCATTTGTGTTTGTGTTTCTTTTTTGGACAACACAGGTTCGTAAATGTGCGCCTTTTGTTCACTGTTTCTGCTGACCAAGCCTTTTTGGTGCATGACTTGCAACATTTTCAGGGTGGTCGTGTAGCTTGTTTTGGCTTTTTTGATCAACTCTTCGTGGATTTGACGAACGGTTGCTGGTGAAATTTTCCACATCACATTCAAAATGGCCAATTCTGTTTTGGTTGGTTTCGGTGTGTCCATGATGTCTTAGTAGTGTATATAACGAATGGTGTCGTATATATTAAGGCAATCGTAGGCTTGCTTCAAGGGGTGTTTGAAGCAAATGCAGAAAAAGCGGGTGGTTTTTACAGGTTTTGGATGGATTGTAGCGTGGTTTCGATCAATGGCTCGCTTTCATTTTTGTGTTGCGTCTTGGTGGTCAAACACTGGCGAGTGGGGTCAAGCCATGAAGTGGTTTTTCTTTGGCTGCCTTTGGGGTAAGCCCGGGACACTTTCAATAAGCCATCCCTTTGCGTTGTGACTGAGAATCGGTATGTTTTAACCCGCTTGTTTTTCAGCACATGTACTTGTATTTGTTGGAGCCCCTGGCAGGCCAGCAGACCGATTTGCAGCGGCATCATGTGGGTCGAAATCAAGGGCTGATCTGAAGCGACTGTGAGTGTTTTGTCTTTGTGCGTCACTTGTTTCATCAAGTGACTGGTGGCTTGCACGGACGCATTGTCATTGATGTAGTGGAAATCACTGCGTTCTTGTCTTTTGAAGCCAATCCATGATGCCATCCCTTTGGTGGCAATGGTTTGGTCATAAAGGATGAAGCTTTCGCCTTGGCGGCTCAATTTGGTGGTTTGCTCGGCAACCACTTTCCCACCCCTTTTGACCTGGTACTTGGCTTCAAATGGTGGCATTTGAGCGGCCACACAGTTCAGCGATAACAATCCAAGTAATGTGAAATACTTCATGTGTCTTCGACCCATGGTTTGAGCAAGGGTTCCCCTTCAAAACGCCAGCCATTATCACAGCTCAATTGGCCACTGGCAATCATTTGAACGGTTTTTATCAACAAGCGGTGTTCTTTCTCAATCAGGCGCTCAGACAAAGTTGCGGCGGTGTCATTGGCTTCGATGTTGATTCTTGTTTGACTCAATACTTGGCCATGATCCAATTGGTCATCGACGACATGGACGCTGGCTCCATGGGTGCTTTGTTGGTCGTCCAATACCCTTTGGTGGGTGTTCAAGCCAGGGTAAAGGGGCAACAAAGAGGGGTGGATGTTGATGATTTTGTTTTCAAATCGACCAACAAATTCAGCTGACAAAACTTTCATGAACCCTGCGAGAACGATCAAATCAGGTTGAATGGTTTCCAGCAAAGCCAGGGCATGCTTTTCTCCTGAATCACGTTCTTTCCATAAAACATGGCTGTTGTTGACACCATTTTCATGGGCAATCTCCAGACCCTGGGCTTGGGCATTGTTGCTGATCACATGCACCACTTGGTAACCGCTGTTTTTTTGGGCACCCAAAAGCGCTGCCAAATTGCTGCCACGGCCGGAAATGAAAACGGCCAAACGCATGGTCATTTCAATACAACTTCTTGGCCTTCGTTGGCGATGACTTGGCCAATCGACCAAGCATTCAACCCATGGTCAGCAAAATGATTGATGGTTTGCGATGCTGCGCTTTCATCGACCACCAGCACCATGCCAATGCCGCAATTGAAAGTGCGCAACATTTCAACGTCATCGATGTTGCCTTGTTGTTGTAACCAGTCAAACACAGGCAGGCGTTCCCAACTGTCTTGTACCACTTCAATGGCCAATCCTTCAGGAATCACGCGGCTGATGTTTTCCATGATGCCACCTCCTGTAATGTGTGCCATGCCATGAACAGGGGTGTGTTCCAGCAGTGACAGAATGGGTTTGATGTACAGCTGTGTCGGGGCCAATAACTTTTGACCCAGTGTGCTGCCATCGAATGGTTGATTGATGTCGACCTGTTTGGTGTCGAGGATTTTGCGGATCAATGAATAACCATTGGAGTGTGGGCCTGATGATGTGATGCCGATCAGTTTGTGGCCTTTTTGTATGCCTGAGCCATCGATGACTTTGGTTTTATCCACTACGCCGACCACAAACCCAGCCAGGTCATAGTCATCCCCTTCGTACATGCCTGGCATTTCAGCGGTTTCGCCTCCAATCAAGGCACAACCGGATGTTTGGCAACCTTGTGCAATGCCGCCAATCACGGCGCTGGCTTGTGCTGTACTTAACTTGCCACAGGCATAGTAGTCGAGGAAAAACAAAGGTTCTGCACCCAAAACAATGATGTCGTTGGCACACATGGCAACCAAGTCAATGCCAATGGTGCTGTGGTCGTTCAAAAGGTGAGCCAGTTTGAGTTTGGTGCCCACACCATCGGTGCCAGAAACCAAAACGGGGTTGTCACAATTCACCTCAGACAAATCAAACAGACCTCCGAAGCCGCCAAGAGAGCCCACCACGCCGGGTCTGTGTGTGGCTTTGACCAATGGCTTGATGTTTTCAACCAGCTGATTACCAGCATCAATGTCAACGCCAGCGTCTTTGTATGTGAATGATTTGTTGTCGCTCATGATGAACCCAAGAATAGAAACGCGCAAATTTTAAGCGATGGCAATACAACAAGCGGTAATTTTTTTAACTTTTTCATGAAAAGGAAGGGGTGCTGAGTTGAGGTTCAGTCATGCGATCCTGATGGCACAGGGTGTCAAATTTAAAAGACAGCAGGTGCTGCCATTTTTGAACCCTGGGTTTGAACACAGGATTGGGTGTAATTGTGTCAATTCTGATTGAACCTTGTGAATTTCTGCGGTAAAGTGATGTGTACCATAAACAACAAGAATAAAAATGAAATCCGCTGGCCAGCAGTTAATTCAGTTTCCAGGCCGGCTTCACCTCAGTGGCTTACATTGGCTGGTGATCATTGCATCTTTTGTTCTGACTCTGGTGGCGTGGTGGAACACACGTTCCGATGAGATAAAAATACAATCTGCACAATTCAATTACCAAACTTCGCAGATATTAGATATTTTGAATGAAAGGATGGATCATTATCAAGATGCCTTGGCTTCTGGAGTGGCCAGCTTGCATGCCAATCAATTGGGTGTCTCCCTGGAGCAGTGGCGCGTGTTCTCGGAAGTCTTGTCCATTGATGTCAAGTACCCCGGAATCATGGGCATCGGTGTTATTTTTCATGTGGAAGCTTCAGACCTACCATCCTTCCTGACTCGTCAACGTCAAAATCGGCCCAATTTCACCATTTACCCAGACCATGATCAAGGAGAGTATTGGCCCATCACTTACATCGAACCGGTTGATAAAAACTTCAAAGCCGTGGGCCTGGACATGGCACATGAACACAACCGATTCACTGCGGCGAAGCATGCACGAGACAAAGGTCTACCACAAATCACCGGCCCCATCATTTTGGTGCAAGATGAGCACCAAACGCCTGGTTTTTTGTTTTTCATGCCTTTTTATCAATCCAGGCAAGTGCCCAACTCATTGACCAGCCGCCAATCTGAATTCATCGGTCTGGTATATGCGCCTTTCATTGTTAAAAACTTGATGAGTGGTGCTTTGGCAAACCAAGACAGGCTGATCAATTTCAAAATCACCGATGAAAGCCACGTTTTGTATGATGAGCTCTCAGAACAATCAGTGGATTATGACCCCAATCCCATGTTCAAAAAATCTTTGACTTGGGATCAGTATGGTCGTCAGTGGAGATTGGATGTTCAAACCACACAAAAATTCAGAGCACTGAATCAGTTAAACATGTCTCAATGGATCCTGTTGGCGGGGTTATTGGTCGAGGCCCTGGTGATCACGCTTTTTGTGTTGTTGGCGAAATCACACCGGCAAGCCGAGTTGCTGGCAGCGGGGCAACAAAAACTCATTTTGGAACAGGACAAGACCCTAAAGACCACCTTGAATCACATGGGGGATGGACTGGTGTTGGTCAATGCTTTTGATCAGATTTTGCAGTGTAACCGCGAAGCGATGCTGCTGTTTGGGGTTCAAAAGGAGGCACTCCCTTTGACATCAGAAGCTTTGTTTGAATCTGTTGGACACCCTGAGTGCAACCTGAAAAAGCTGCATAACAAAGCGAAAGGAGAAGCTGAATTGACTTTTAAAAGTCAGGGAAAGAACACGCCTGTGAGTTTTAAAGTCAAGCAGTTCACGATCAATGGTGGCGACCACTTCATTGCATCCATGAGGGACATGCGTAACCATTACCAGACACTGGCTAAAATAGATAAAGCCAGTGCCAAGTTGGCCGCAGCAATCGCATCATCTGCAGCGGGTTTCATCATCATAGACAGGAATGGGCACATCAAGGAATGCAACCAGGCCTGGCTGGACTGGTCAGAATGGCGTCGAGAAGATTTGGCTTCCTGTTGCTATTTCGATTTATTGCCCGAAAGTGGTGTGGGTGACGCCAAAGCACATTACCAGGCTTTGTTCAATGGTTTAGAACCCTCACTCAGGACTGAGCGACAGTTCATCATGCCGGATGGTGTCATCAAATGGGGCATGGAATCGGCAGCAGCCATAGACAATGGATGGGGCCAAATAGAAGCTTTGGCCATTCATGTGGCTGACATCCAGCGTGAAATGCAATTGCTGTCACATTTGAAAGCCAAAAACATCTCGCTAGAAAAAAGCAACTCTGATTTGGAACAGTTTGCCTACATCGCTTCACATGACTTGAAATCACCTTTGAATGCCATCATTCAATTGGCATCCTGGGTCAAAGAAGATTGTGGGGAATTGTTACCTGAGACATCACAAACACATTTGGATTTGATGCAAGGCCGCGCCACACGCATGTCGAGGCTGTTAGAGGACTTGCTGGATTATTCAAGGGTCAACCGCTTCAAGTACCCGTATGAAGTGATCTCATTGAAGGCGCTGGTTTCAGAACAGTTTTCTCTGTTGAGTGGGATAGCTGATTTCAGTTTGACCTGTGATGAAGTGCAAATACTGGCACCCAAAATACCTTTTGAAATCATAATCAGAAATTTGCTTTCCAATGCCATCAAACACCATGACAAAGGGCAGGGCATCATTGCAGTGCGGTATCAAGAGCGTGAGGGTTTGCATTGCATAGAAGTTGAAGACGACGGTCCTGGCATCCCAGAAGACATGTTCGACAAAGTGTTCGAAATGTTCCAGACCTTGCAATCTCGTGATGACAAAGAAGGCAGTGGCATGGGCTTGGCCATGATCAAGCGGATTATCATGCACTATGGGGGTGAAGTGTGTGTGGATTCAGTGGTCGGGCGAGGGACGGTGTTCACTCTGATGTGGCCAGACGAATTGACTGAGGATAAGGGCGATGAAAATGAAACCTGAAGAAGTGACGATTTTATTGGTTGAAGACGATGAGATCGATGCCATGGCCGTGCAAAGGGGGTTCGATAAACACAAGATAGCCAATCAAATTGTGCGTGCTAAGGACGGATTAGAGGCTTTGGAGTTAATCAGGGCTGAAGCCATCCCAAAGCCTTTTTTGGTGTTGTTGGATTTGAACATGCCACGTATGAATGGTTTTGAGTTTTTGAAAGCGGTTCGTTTGGATGCGAATTTGCAAAGCAACACCATCTTTGTTTTGACATCTTCCAAAGAAGAAGAAGACGTGTTGCAAGCCCATGACCTCAATGTGGCAGGTTATTTTGTTAAAAGCGAAGTGGGTGCAGAGTTCAAGGACATTGTTCATTTGCTTGATGGCTATTGGAAAGTGGCTCATTTGCCAGAAAAAAAATGATGGATAAGGGGAAAGTATGAATGTATTGATTGTAGATGATGACCGCGTAGACATAGAAATGGTCAAAAGGAAATTGCACCAAAGCAATTTGGCAGTGGACATCAAGGAAGCTTACGATGTCAATATGGGGATTGAGGTCTTTCATCAGCACGTGTTTGATTTGATCTTACTTGACTATCGCATGCCGCAGAAGGATGGGATTGAATTGATCAATGAATTGCGTCAACAATCAGGCCATACTGAAGTGGCCATCGTGGTGATGAGTGCAGCCGAAGATGAAGAGCTGGCGGTCAAATGCTTGAATGCGGGTGCTCAGGATTATTTGGTCAAATCTGAGGTCACCAGCATGCGTTTGCGCCGTGCCATTTTGTTGGCTCAGGCCCGGTTTAAATTGGAA
>JAUHZH010000076.1 GCA_030426065.1 Gammaproteobacteria bacterium | reverse complement strand
GATGCTTTCGCAAGGAAAGCAAAGCCGCAAGCCCGTTGGATTTATTGAACACCACAAAACGGACGCCCGGCAAACCAGCAAGCAACTTGTGCTCCAGTGAGCCAACCACCCAAGTGATTTGGCAATCGGGGAATCGGCTTTGCAGCGTTTTCACCACAGGCACCATGTGCGTCACGTCACCAATGGCACTGAGGCGAAAAATGCACAATGATTTCGGGTCGTCCATGTGATGGCTGAGATGTTTGGTTGTCATTGACAGCTTAACTGTTAAAATGACTCATTTTAACACCACATCAAATTTGTGAACTTGAAACCATTCAAAAAAAATGGTCAATGGCTTTTGTGTGATGAGCAGTTAACTGAAGACATTGAAACGGCTTGGTTCGATCAAACACATTGGCTCAATCAAGGCAGGTTATTGGGCGCCAACTCTGGCCGAGGTTCGGCTTGGGTCATCAAAAGTGAATGGGGAAAGTGGGTGTTGCGTCACTACTTTCGGGGAGGCCTTTATGCCAAAGTCAGCCAAGACAGTTACCTCTGGACTGGCCTCAACCAATGCCGTGCGTTTGCCGAGTTCCATTTATTGAACAAACTGGCCTCTTTGTCCCTGCCAGCCCCTAGACCGGTGGCTGCCCGTGTGATCAAGAAAGGGCTTTACTATCGAAATGACTTGATCATGACCCATGTACCACACGAACAAACTTGGGCACAGTCTTTGGCCGATGGCACCACTGAATCTTCAACTTGGGCGGACATCGGATCCACCATAGCCCGTTTTCACCGGAACGGTGTCTATCATTCAGATTTGAACGCACACAACATCCTGTTGAATGGCGAAGAAGTCACATTGATTGATTTTGATAAATGCAGCATCAAGTCACCCAACATCAACTGGCAAAAGCAAAACATTGAACGCTTGCGACGGTCTGTTGAAAAAATAACGGGTCAATCTTGCCAGGATCAACTGAGCCAGCCTTGGCAACAATTATTGGATGCCTGGTCCAGTGAACGGTCATGACATTTGACGCCAAGGCGTACATCAAAGACCTGCCACAAGCACCAGGGGTTTATCAAATGCTTGATGAGGCCGGTGTCATCATTTATGTTGGCAAAGCCCGCTCGCTGAAAAAAAGGGTCGCCAACTACTTTTCGGGACAAGCCAAAGACACCAAAACGATGAAACTGGTCAATGCCGTGGCCGCCATGCGGTACCATTTGACCCACTCTGAATCAGAAGCACTGATTTTGGAAAACCAGCTCATCAAAAAGCACAATCCTCGTTACAATGTGCTGCTCAAAGACGGCAAATCTTACCCTTATATCTATGCATCAGTGGGTGAAGACACTTACCCCCGAATTGAATTCAGGCGAGGTCAAAAAAGCAAGAAAGGGCGGTACTTTGGCCCCTTCCCTTCCGCCGCTTCGGTCCGGCAAACACTGCATTTCTTACAAAAGGTATTCAAAGTCAGGCAATGCAACAACAGCACCTTTGCCAACCGATCCAGGCCCTGTTTACAGCATCAAATCAACCGCTGCACCGCACCCTGCGTTGGATTGGTAAGTGAAAAAGACTACCAACAACAGCTCCAATTCACCTTTGATTTCATCAATGGACAATCAGGTCAAGTGGTGGCATCTTTGATCAAACAAATGGAGCAAGCCGCCGAAGACATGGCGTTTGAACAAGCCGCTGAAATCAGGGATCAAATCAAGGCCATTCGACTGATTCAGTCTCAACAATATGTAGAATCAGATCATCAACTGAATGCCGAAATAGTCTATGTTGGACAACAAGCCGGCCTTTACATGGCCACTGTAGGAACCGTCAGAAACGGCCAGCTTCTGGGATTCCGTAACCACACACCCAAAACACCCAAAGGCACGTCAATGGCCGATTTTCTGTCGGCTTTTCTGGGGTTTTATGGTGACCAACATGCCCTTTCAGGGCAACTGGTTTGCAACATAAAGCCCAGCGATCAAGAGGACCTTTTGGCGGCCTTGAGTGACCTGAAAGGTCAAAAAATAACGCTGGTCAGTCAACCGCGTGGCGACAAGCGAAAGCTGCTCAACTTGGCTGCAGAAAACAACAGAAATGCATTGAACACCAAAGCCAGTCGTTACGCCACTTGGCAGAACAAATGGGCCCTGTGGACCGAGGAACTGGGTTTGGCCAAGCGACCTGATCGAGTTGAATGTTTTGACATCAGCCACCATATGGGCGAACACACCCGCGCATCATGTGTGGTTTTTACAGAAGACGGCGCTGACCGTTCTGCATTTCGACAATACATCATAGAAAACATCACCGCAGGTGATGACTATGCTGCCATGCGACAAGTCATCAGCAAACGATTGGCCTCCATTGAGAAGCACGACTTGAAATGGCCTGATGTGTTTTTGATTGATGGCGGAAAAGGGCAAGTCAATCAATGCACCCAGTTACTTCAAGAAATGCAGGTCGATGCCATCACAGTGATTGGTGTCACCAAAGACGCCCACCGCACCGCAGGTGAAGAAAGGTTGTTCCTGCCTGATGAAAACCGTTACATCAAACCGGAATCGCATGGCCTGTTGTCTCTGATGGTGCAAAACATCCGAGATGAAGCCCACAACCACGCCATCAAGTCCCAAAGAAAGGCCTTCAAAAAGTCGAGAAAAACATCCACCTTAGAAAACATCCCAGGCATAGGAGCCAAACGCCGTGATGCATTGCTCAAACACTTCGGCGGACTACAAGGGTTAAAGAAAGCCAGTCAAGAAGACATCAGACAAGTTGAAGGGATCAGCGAAAAAATGTCACATGCATTATTTACCTATTTGCACCCCAAATCTTGATATTGACGATACTGATTGTCTTTTCCAGACAAAACTGTCAAAATAATATTGAATCCAATCGCAAAAAAAAATGACCAAGCACAAGGGGCTTTTGATTTTTCTTGCGGCCAGTGTCCTGTTGGTCGGTGCCGCTGTGCTCGTCAGCTTTCAAGTGTCCAAAACGCAATCGGCCATGCGTGCTTTCATCAACGAAGAAGGCACATGGGCCAAAGCCCATCGAGACGCCATGTTGCATTTCCAGCATTACATGCACACCGGTGATGAGTCCTCGGTCAGCAAGTACCACCAAAGAATTCACACCAACACACGGATCATCGAGGCCAAGAAGGATTTAGACAACGACGCCTTTGCATCAGCCCAAAAAAACCTGATCGAAGCCGGTTGTCACCCTGAAAATATCAATGAAATCATTTTCATATACCGCCATTTTTCTTGGCTGGGCACGTTCCAACATGCCATGGGTATCTGGGATCAAGCCAACGTCATGGTGTATGAACTCGACAGTTACATCAAAGAGTATTTTGTGACCCAAGACCCCAACGAAAAGAACTACCTGTTGCGGCAGATCAACTACACTCAAGGCAAAATGATAGAAGCCGAAACAGCATTTGAAAAAGATTTCATCATCTTGGCTAATTACACCAACATCATCTTGAACACCATCACTGGTCTGATGTACTTTTTTGTTGCCATTGGCTTGTTTTTGGTGATCAGACGAACATTGAATCAACTGACCGAAAAAGAAGAGTTGTATGATGCCACTTTCAACAAAAGTCGTTTGGCCTATGTCCAATATGCCATGGATGGACGGATCATTGAAGGCAACCAACGCTTTGCTGATATGGTCAACACCAAAGTATCCGCTTTGTCCGCTTACAATTTCTTTGAGCTGATCAAAAAACCAAAAAATGAATCGACACAGCAACGGGCTGACCTCAACAGGAACCGCGTGTTTGAATTTGTGTTTGTTGACGGCAGCAACCCTGGTAAGTACTACAAAGCCAACACCACCACCATCCACAACTACTTGGGCACCCCACTCTATTGTGTGGCCGCCATCGACGACATCACCGAAGACACCCGTTTAAAACAAGAGTTGGAGAAAAAAGCAAACCACGATTTTTTGACCGATTTATTGAACAAGATGGCATTTGAAAACATTTTAACCATCTCCTGCGTTGACAAGACCCAGGGGCATGTGATGTTTATGGACCTGAACCAGTTCAAACGGGTCAACGATGTGGCGGGCCATCATGCAGGCGACCATGTCCTCAAATCGGTGTGCCAGCGCATCAGTGGCATATATGGGCTCAATTACTTTTCAAGGATTGGTGGCGACGAATTTGCAGCATTCATCAAATCTGACAACATCGACGCCGTCATCAACGTGGCCAATGACATCGTGGCTTGTGTCAGTGACCAACCTTTTGTATTTGAACAGCACCAATTTGACATCACAATCAGCATCGGCATCAGCCAATCAACCCACCAATGCCCAGACAAAGACGAACTGATCAAGCAAGCAGATGCCGCTTGCTACTTGTCAAAAAAACACAACAAAGTGATTGCTTACCACCACTGGGCAGACAAAGCTTGAAGCACTGTTACACCTGGGTTCCACCCACAGTGAGTCGATCAATTTTCAAACTGGGTTGACCGATACCCACAGGAACACTTTGGCCATCTTTACCGCAAACACCCATGCCTTGGTCAAAGCCCAAATCGTTCCCCACCATGCTGACTTTCTGCATAGCAGCAGGACCATCTCCTATCAAGGTGGCACCTTTAACAGGTCGTGTGATTTGACCATTTTCGATCAAATAAGCTTCTGATGCTGAAAACACGAATTTGCCATTGGTGATGTCAACCTGTCCTCCTGAAAAATTCACTGCATACAAACCTTTGTCCACAGAAGCGATGATCTCTGAAGGGTCATATTCGCCCGCCAACATGTAGGTGTTGGTCATCCTGGGCATAGGCAAATGGGCAAAAGATTCGCGTCGGCCGTTACCAGTGGGGTCAACACCCATCAAACGGGCATTGAGTTTGTCTTGCATGTAGCCTTTCAAAATGCCGTTTTCTATCAAAACATTTTCCTGAGTCGTTGTGCCTTCATCATCGATACTCAGTGACCCACGGCGGTTGGGCAAGATGCCTGAATCGACCACGGTACAAGCCGATGAAGCCACTTGCTCACCCACCCTACCAGAAAAGGCCGATGAACCTTTGCGATTGAAATCACCTTCCAGTCCATGTCCCACCGCTTCATGCAACAAAACACCCGGCCAACCAGAAGCCAAAACCACTGGCATTTCTCCCGCTGGTGCATCAACAGCTTCCAAGTTGATCAAGGCTGATTCAACGGCCTGTTTCACGTAGGTGTCGGCAGAACCGTCTTCGAATATTTGCGACAACAGGATGCGACCACCGCCACCGGCAAAGCCCATTTCCATGCGACCACTGGCGTCTGCTGCAATCACCTGAAGGCTCAATTTAACCATTGGCCTGATGTCTGTGGCCAGTGTGCCATCACTGGCTGCCACCAAGACCTGTTCTTGCGATGTCACCAAAGAACACACCACCTTTTTGACGCGTTCATCCAAAGCCCTGGCTTTGGCGTCCATTTCATTCAACAAATCAATGATGGCTTGGTTGTCTGTTCCTGTCAGTACATCACTGGGCGTATACAAACCACGGTGAGGGTTGAATCGCAAATCAACAGAAGCGACGTCCGCTTGGCTGCGGGCGATGCTTCGCGCCGTGTCCACCGCTTCGCTCATTGATTTCATGTTCAACGCATCGGTGTAGGCAAAACCTGTTTTTTCCCCTTCATTGACGCGCACCCCAACGCCCCGGTCGATGCTGTGACTGCCTGATTTGACTTGTTGATTCTCAAGCACCCATGACTCCAGTCGACTGGACTGAAAGTATAAATCAGCAAAATCGCCACCGGTCTGCATGGCAGCAGCCAACAACTGTTCCAAATCATTCACTGCCAAGCCATTGGCATCCAAAAAGTAGTCACTGACTGCTGTGTTTGTCATTTGTGTGTCCGTTGATTAAAGTGGTCAGCACCATGGATGCCACGACATAAGCGGTGAAAAAATAGACACCAATTTGAAGTGTTGCATCGGTGGCGCCGCCAGATTTAGTTGAGAAATAAGTCACCAAAATGGCGATCACGAAAACATCCAACATCGACCATTTGCCAATGGCTCTGAGTATTCGTGTGGTTTTTTGAGAAAAATGCAGGTTGCTGCTGCTCAACAACACACCTTTGAGGATGGTTTTCAGCACAGGAACGACCATGGTGAATAAAAAAATCACCAGTGCGATCATCAATTGGCCACCATCATACAGTTTCAACAAAGCAGATGCGATGCTTTTGGATTCGAATTGGAACACCGTTTGCCCCAATACTGGGACATCTTGATAAGCCACAATCGCCAATATCGGCGCAAACCAGCCCGTCACCAGACCGATGGTGATGACAAAAAGCAAAGCCCAAAGTGACCAAACAGAACGCAAGAATACATGCAACAACAGCATCAACACCAGCGTCGCGACAAACAGTTTGGTGTGCTTGTCAGCTTGTTTCAGCGTCAGTTCCGCCGCCGTTTTCTGCGCTTCCAATGCATCCATGTCTTCAGTGTACCCTTCATACAAACTGAAAGTGATGGCTTCTAAAAATTTCTTACCTGTGGATTTGGCATTGCTGCTGGCATTCAGTTTTTGTGACAATTCAGAAATTTGGTGCTCATAAGCAACAGAATGCCCCCAGGCTTGGTAAGCCAGATAAGCACAGAACAAAATACTGGCCAGAAAATAAGTGGCATGTGCCCATGTTTTTTTATTCATCTTCAATGACTGTTACCTCTGGTTGTTCCCACGTGCCTTTCACTTGATATGTTATGCGATTGGAGTTTTTCAATTGCTTATTGAAAATGCCTTGGATAAAAAACCCAGCCGCTGCACCCACCGCACCCCCGGCTATGGCACCAATGGTGGGCAATGTCTTACCCACTTGGGGTTCGACCATGATGATTTGATCATAACTTTGTTCTGCGAAATTGGTGGCGCCCCTGACTTTGACTTTTACAGCCGCCGCTTTGATCATGAAATCTTCTGTGGTGGCCAATCCATCAGCCAAAGTGAAATGCCCTTCCATGCTTTTGAAATGTAATCCGTCTGCAACCACGTCCTTGAAATCGAGCAACAAGCGACGCGGCAGGTTAGTCAAACTGAGCAACCCAACCACACGACCAAAACCTGGTTTGGTATCCAACACCTCACCTTCACCCATGCTCAAATCTAAAGTGCCTTTGATGGTTTTCAAATCAAACATGCTCGGTGTGCCTGGCCATTGGGCATCCAATTTAACCAATGTTTGGGTGTTGCTGATGGGCGCATCAAATGACATCGACCGCAAAAAGTCTGCCATTTTCTCAGAAGTCATGACGATGTCAAAATCCGAATGACCCAACCCTTCGTCCCCTGCTTCGGGTGCGTCCCATCGCCCTGATATCTGGATGTTACTGACATCAGACAACAAAGACATTTGGTCAATTTTTATGCCATCAATCACGTTCCTCATTTCCAAACGCAGCTGCCCCAAAGGCACGCCCAAATAACTGAATGTTTGGGCAAAAATATGCAGGTCAGGCATTTTTTCCACGTCTTGAGTGGATTCACTCAAATCAGCCACGGCAGCTTCTTTCCAATGCAGATATTCAAAATCTGCCACCACTCCTTGGGTTGCCAAATCATCGGCAATGACCAACACACCTTTCATGTCCACGTTCTCTATTGACACACGGTACCCGTCATCATGTCGTGTCACCGTGATCGCAACATCACTGAAGTGCCTGGCCAAAAACAGCAAGTCATCCACCTGTAAAGTAACGGTTTCTTGAGGCAGTTGCCACACCGCACCGGCCTCGGGTGCTTCAGAACCACTTTTAACCCATTTCAACCAGTTGTCTATGTCCAACTGCTTGATGCGACCACCCACCGGCAGCGTGTCATCTTCTGAAATGAGGCGACCAAAGTGCAATTGATCCAGCTGCCACCCGCCCGCTTCCAGTTTGATCTTGGCTTGTAAATCTTCACCATAAACCAAGGTGAGCAAGGTGTCTTGGCACGGAATTTGGCACGTCAATTCAAAGGGTTGTGCTGTAGATGGGGCCTTGTTCAATGGCGCCGGCAAGCCAATGGCCGTGCCCACCAAGTCTGAAGTCATGGTCATCTGCAATCGGTCATCGTGGTTTTTAATGCCCAAATTCCATTCAGAAACCCCTTCAATGGGTAGATCCACACCCTGGCTCTGCATCAAAGTGGCCACCTCGATGGGACCTGACATGTTCAAATCCATCGCCAGTCCCATACGGTCTTGGGTTGATATTTTGCCAGCTATTTGGATTGGCTGGTCAT
>JAUHZH010000447.1 GCA_030426065.1 Gammaproteobacteria bacterium | reverse complement strand
CGCGCACGCATCCAAGCAAACCGCTCCCACTCTCGCCCTTCTGTGATGATGTAATTGTGTAAAGCAGCCGCAGTGCAAACCAAAGGTGCTGCTGAGCCAAAGGGCCTGAGCCGCATGTCAACACGATGCACTTGGCCTTGCTGGGTGAATTGGTCCAAGCATTGGATCAACAGGCGACCCATTTTTTCGAAATACCGGTCACTGTCGACCACTCGGGCACCGTCACTTTGCCCTTGGCCGCCGCAAACAAAGACCAAATCGATGTCAGAAGAGTAATTCAGTTCGCCGGTGCCCAATTTACCCAAAGCAAAAACAACGAAAGGAATGAGGCCACCTTGCTCATCGCGGACATCTCCCATCCGTGCTTTGACTTGGCTGCTGGCGAATGTCAAAGCCTGTTGGACGACCCACTCAGCCAAAGCGGTGACTTGATGCAAAGTGACCAAATGGTCTTCAGGTGATGTTATTGACTCAGCATCCATCACCGCCAGATAAGCCAAACGGCTTTGTTTGAACCGACGCAAGCGATGATGGAAATCGGTGTCTGGGTGTTGGGATTCGTACGCTTGCCAATCTTGAGCGACACAGTATGTCTTCAAATCTGGCCATGATTGGGCGATTGAACGGACTTCTGGCAGCCATTGGTCAACATAGGGAAAGGCTGCCCAATCCACAACCATCACCTGGCTTGCAAATAGGCCATTTCAGAAATGTTCAACCACTGTTGTGTTTTGCTGGCAAAATCAAAATAAGACTGGTGAATGCGTCCTGCCAGTTCACTCGATTGGCCCAGTTCCGCCATCACCGCTTCGGCATGGCCTTTGAACGTGGCCAACACATCTTCCGGGAATGACTTGATTTGAGTTTGGTGTTCTTTTTGCAACGTTTCCAACGCTTTTTGGTTGTTCGCCATGTACTCAGAAAGCATGTGCTGATTGGCTGCCATGGCCGACGTTTCGACAATTTGCTGCAAATCATTGGGTAAGGCGTCAAAAGCCGCTTGGTTGACGATGGCTTCCAAGCAAGCCGTGGGTTCGTGCCAGCCAGGATAATAGTAAAACTGAGCCGCTTGATATAACCCAAAGGCCAAATCATTGTAAGGACCCACCCATTCAGTGGCATCAATGGTACCCGTCTGCAAGGCCGTGAACAATTCAGCACCTGGCAAGACTTGGGGGGTGCCTCCAGCCCGTGACAGCACATCACCGGCCAAGCCAGGGATTCGCATCACCAAGCCTTTGATGTCATCAACACTGTTGATTTCTTTGTTGAACCAACCACCCATTTGCACGCCGGTTTGTCCGGCTGGCATGGGCTTCAAACCAAAGGGCCTATAGACTTCTTCCCACAATGACAAACCGCCGCCGTGGTAAAGCCACGCATTCATCTCAGCCGCATTCATCCCGAATGGCACGGCACCAAAAAACTGCGCCTCTGGTGCCTTTCCTTTCCAGTAGTAAGCCGCCCCATGACCCATCTGAGCCGTTCCAGAAGAGACCGCATCAAACACTTCAAAGGCAGGAACCATTTCATTGGCACCGTAGACTTTTACGGTCAATCGACCGCCTGACATGGTGGTGATTTGATTGGCCAGGAATTCAGCGCCTGTGCCCAATCCTGGAAAATTTTTAGGCCAGGTGGTGACCATTTTCCACTCCACAGCCGCCTCGCTGCTGCCATTTTGACATGCTGTTGAAG